>CAJOPI010000001.1 GCA_905236275.1 uncultured Lachnospiraceae bacterium
ATCTATTGTGTGAGGTTTTTGCCATACATGAAAATTTCATAAGGAGGTGCTCCTGTATAGATGAGTGTTCCGGCTATTATTATTGCCTTAATCGTACTCGTCGTTGCAGTAGTAGTCACCTTTGCAATAGCTACAAACATTCATGAGCAGAAAGTCAAGAAAGTTATCGGAGATGCGGATGCTAAAGCAAAGGAAATCACTGATAAGGCCCATAAAGCCGCTGAAGATCTGAAGAGGGAAAAGCTTCTTGAAGTCAAGGAAGAGTCTATCAAGCAGAAGAATGAACTCGAACGTGAAATCAGGGACAGAAGGTCTGAAGTTCAACGCATGGAGAGACGTACACAGCAGAAGGAAGAAGCTGTGGACAGAAAAGCTGACCAGCTTGAAAAACGTGAGGCTAACTGCAATGCCAGAGAAAACGAGCTGAACAGGCAAAAGGAAAAGATAGCTAAGCTGAACGAAGAACGGTTAAAGGAACTTGAACGAATCTCAGGACTGACCTCTGAACAGGCAAAGGAATATCTTTTAAAAATTGTTGAGGATGATGTAAAGCACGAGTCCGCACTGATGATCAAGGAATGTGAATCACGTGCGAAAGAAGAAGCGGACAAAAGAGCTCGCGAAATTGTTGTTAATGCCATTCAGCGTTGTGCTGCTGACCATGTTGCAGAAACCACGATTTCCGTTGTACAGCTCCCTAATGATGAAATGAAGGGAAGAATCATCGGAAGAGAGGGAAGAAATATCAGAACTCTTGAAACGATGACCGGAGTTGATCTCATAATCGATGATACACCGGAAGCGGTTATTCTTTCAGGCTTCGATCCCATAAGGAGAGAGGTTGCAAGGATAGCTCTTGAAAAGCTGATAGTTGATGGTCGTATTCACCCTGCAAAGATTGAGGAAATGGTAGAGAAGGCTAAGAAAGAAGTCGATACCATGATTAGGGAGGAAGGAGAAGCCGCAGCGCTTGAAGTAGGCGTTCCGAATATTCATATAGAGCTTATAAAGCTTTTGGGAAGAATGAAGTTCAGAACAAGCTATGGACAGAATGCGCTGAAGCATTCTATTGAGGTTGCCGAGCTTTCGGGATTACTGGCATCCGAGATGGGATTGGACGTAAGGATTGCCAAGAGAGCAGGATTGCTTCATGATATAGGTAAGGCAGTCGATCACGAGATGGAGGGGTCACATGTACAGCTCGGTGCTGATCTTTGTAGAAAATACAAGGAAACGCCGGTTATCATAAATGCTGTAGAGGCACATCATGGTGATGTTGAGCCTCAGTCTCTCATCGCTTGTGTTGTACAGGCGGCTGATACCATTTCTGCGGCACGTCCCGGTGCAAGACGTGAAACACTTGATGCATATACCAACAGATTAAAACAATTAGAAGATATTACAAATTCCTTCAAGGGAGTTGATAAGTCCTTTGCTATTCAGGCAGGTCGAGAAGTAAGAGTAATGGTAGTTCCTGAACAGGTTACCGATGCTGACATGGTGATCATGGCTCATGATATAGCCAAGAAGATCGAAGCCGAGATGGAGTATCCCGGACAGATCAAAGTCAACATTATTCGAGAAAGCAGAGTATCTGATTACGCTAAGTAAACAAAAGCCACTGTGGATAAAACCGCAGTGGCTTTCATTCGTTTATGAAAAGTTTCTTAGGAGCTGTAGATAAATAACATGTACAATTGCGCAGGATAAACTTTAATGTGCAAGGAAACGGAATGAGGCGTACCGAGGTACGCCGATTGACGTTAACGAAGCAAATTAAAGTTTAGACAAGCAATTGTGCATGAGTTATTTATATACAGATCCTTAGGAGCAATAGGACAGAAGCGGGAAAGGGTTACTTCCTGTGTTCGCTTGCGTACTGCGAGGGTGAAATCCCCTTCTTCTTGTGAAAGGCTTTTGAAAAATAAAGGTTGTTTTCAAATCCGACAGATTTCGAAATAGCAGTAATGGAAAGATTTGTTTCACGAAGCAGGGTACAGGCCGTATTTATCCGGTAATTCGAAAGATATTCCTTTGGTGATTCCCCCGTATAGGTCTTGAAAGCCCTGAAAAGGTGACTTCTGCTTATCCCGACATAGTCTGCTATCTCATCAACCGTAATACCGTAAGAATAATTTGCGGCGATATAGTTTCTTGCGGCTTTGACATAGGACTGGTAGCTGTTCTCGTTTTTATCCCTGCCGGAGGATATCTTGATAAAAAAAGCAAGTGCTGTATAAAGCTTCCCGGTCATTTCCGTCTGTGCCGCAAGTGAATTTCCCCTTATCTCATATATATCGAGAATGCGTCTCTTAACCTTCGTACTTTCGTCCGACGGGTGGTGAATAAGGGGCATATTCCTGCTGAAATCTGTAGACATCATGAGGTTGGCTGCGTCCGCACCGGAAAAGCCGACCCAGTAGTATTCCCAAGGGTCGTCCGTATCGGCATAATATTTAACCTCGACATAAGGATAGACGAGAAAAGAGTCTCCGGCCTTCAGGGTATATTTATTGCCATTCGTTTCATAGTATCCCATGCCTTTTACCACATGGTGAATGAGGAAATGGTCTCTGACACCGCATCCCCAGGTATGCCCGGGTTCGCACTTCTGGAAGCCGACGTTATTGACGTAAAGTGAAACCATATCGGTCTCTTTTGCGATAAAATTTGTTTTAAATGTCTTATTCATAATCTCAGTATACAGGAAAAATTATTGTTCTGCAACAAAATGACATATTACTAAAACGATATAATATTGTAATGCATGGGGAAAAAAGATATTCTTAATTCATGATACAGAAATGTTGAACGCAGGCGCGTTTGCTATAAAAAAGAAAGGTGAGAAAGAAAATGATCGAAAAGGTTCTTGAAGAGTTCAAAAACAGATTTGGAGCAGAGGGAGATATCAGATGCTATTTTGCACCGGGACGTGTGAATCTCATTGGTGAGCATACCGACTACAACGGCGGACACGTTTTCCCCTGTGCGCTTTCCATGGGAAATTTCGCGGTAGCAAGAAAAAGGGATGACAGGAAGGTCAGATGGTTCAATATGACATATCCCAATGACGGCGTGAAGGTTTTGGAGATAGACAGCTTTGCACCCAATGACAACGGACTCTGGTTTGATTATCAGGCAGGAGTTATATGGGCACTTAAAGAGAACGGACACGAGATACCTTCGGGTTATGATATGGTAATGCTCTCAACAATGCCGGCAGGAAGCGGCCTTTCAGCATCAGCCTCCATTGAGGAGATACCTGCCGTAATCTGCAGGGATTTATTCGACCTTCCGATAGACATGGTTGAATGCGCAAAGCTCGGTCAGTATTCGGAGAATAAATACAACGGAATGAATTGCGGAATCATGGACCAGTTTGCTTCAGCAATGGGTAAGAAGGACTGTGCGATATTCCTTGATACTGCCACACTTGAATATGACTATGTTCCGCTGAACCTTAAGGATGAGAAGATAGTTATAACCAACAGCAAGGTAAAGCATCA
>CAJOPI010000002.1 GCA_905236275.1 uncultured Lachnospiraceae bacterium
CTGCCGTATCGATAGGTGAGGAGCTCCGTAGATTTAAGATTGATTGATTGTTATAAGAGAAAGGCATCCGATGATTATCGGATGCCTTTTTGGAGGGAAAAGAATGAAAAAAGCATATGTTGTTTTCAAGGGGAGAAAGCCCGGTATATATAAAAGCTGGGATGAGTGCAGGGCACAGGTTGACGGATATTCGGGACCGGTGTTCAGGGGATATGAGTCGATGGAGGAAGCCGAAAAAGCTTATGCTTCCGGAAATGCCGGTTATGCTTCAAAATATGGTGCATCAAGGAGCGAATACAGGGCGGGAAAGCCTGAAAAAAAGACCGGAGAGACCGTACATAAGGATTTCAGACCCGATGATTCAAAGGATTTCTACATGGTGCATTCAGACGGGGGTGCACGCGGAAACCAGAATAAAAAGGGCAAAATGAGCGGCTATGGTTACGTGGTGCTCGATAAGAATTATAAAATCATAGAGGAAGGCTATGGCGCTGCAATAGATGCCACGAATAACCAGATGGAGCTTCAGGGGGCAATAGAAGGCCTTAAGAGAGTGCCTGCCGGAGCAAAGGTCTATTTCATGACGGACAGCGTCTATGTTTACAGCGGCTTTGCCGAAAATTTTCCGGACGAACCCCGTTATAAAAAATGGGAAGCAAACGGCTGGAAAAACACAAGTAAAAAGACTCCTGAAAATATTGAGCAGATAAAGGAAATCTATGAACTCGGGTGCTCGCACAGTCTGGAGTGCATTCCGAGAGATTATGAACTGCTTGCAAACGGAAAGGGAAAATATACGGCGATAGCCCATGGGGACCTGCCGGATGCAGAAGGAAAGTGGAAAAATCCCTACAACAAAATCTGTGATTACCTTGCAAATATGGGCGAGGATGATGCGGAAAAAGGGAAATGCGGGGCTGTAAGACTCATCGAAGACGGGAAAGAATTAAGCCCCAAAGCGGTATATCTAGCGGAGCTTGATGAAAAAGACCATGCTTTTGTGGTGGATGCAGCAGGCAGGCAGATTAAGCTTTGAAGCTCTCCTTGACATATTCCGCCCACGCCTCTTTGATCCTTTTCTTTGCAAAAAAACTGTAGCGGATAATGGCACCGTCAGACATTTTGAAGGTTCTGCCCTTCGAGGCTGCAACGTGGGACATATTTATGACGGTGTCCTTTGTCGGCTGCAGAAAGGATTTCCTGTATTCGGAAATAAGTGAAATGAACGAGGATATGTTTCCGAGCATGTGAAAGGATTTCTGCCCGGTCATTGCAATATTTGTGTAAGCACCGTTTTCCTTTGCATAAATGATGTCGGAGGGCTCGCAGAGAATCGTATCGGTTTCATTTCTGAATTCTATCATGACGGGACGCTTTTTCTTTTCTTCAAGCGCCCTGTCGACAAATCCGGCATAATCCTTCTGCCAGAGCGGTTTCTTCGTGATGATAAAATCATCATCGGAATCGTATTTTTTCTCATAGTCGATTTTTCCCGAACACAATACGATACTGCTTCTTACACCGCTGTTCCGAAGGCGCACTGCGACCATCATTCCGTCATGTTCTGTGAGGCTCAGATCCACGAAAAAAAGGTCATAGCGGCTCGCAATGGAGAGTATTGACTCTTCATTTCCGTAGGTGTCTATATAGAGCACATCTCCCGAGGGAGTGCGTAAATCAGCCTCCCTCGAAAGAAGCCTTTCAGCCTGCTTTCTGTCAGCAGGATCGTCGTCAAGAACAGCAATGTAAAGTGTCATCGCAGATACTCCTTATTTCGCGGCTTCAGCCATCTTCATGGCGCGAACCTTTGTCGAAAGACCGAAGAGGGTGATGAAGCCCTGTGCGTCGTGGTGGTCGTAAAGGTCGCCGGTCTTGAAGGAAGCAAGGCTCTCGTTGTAGAGTGAATAAGGTGAGCTTTCGCCTGCCTTGATAATGTTGCCCTTGTAAAGCTTGAATTTAACTTCGCCTGTAACATATTTCTGAGTAGATTCTATGAAAGCTGAGAGAGCTTCGCGAAGAGGCGTGAACCACTTGCCCTCATAAACAAGCTGTGCAAGCTCGTCGCTTAAATGCTTCTTTACGCGCATACATTCCCTGTCAAGGATAAGCTCTTCTAACTGCTGATGTGCGGCATAAAGGATGGTTCCGCCGGGAGTTTCGTATACGCCGCGGCTCTTCATGCCGACAACGCGGTTCTCAACGATGTCGATGATGCCGACACCATGCTTTCCGCCGAGCTTGTTAAGTGTACGGATAATATCGGAAATCTTCATTTTCTCACCATTTACGGCAACGGGCACACCCTTTTCAAAGGTCATGCTGACGATCTCACCCTCTTCCGGAGCCTTTTCAGGTGATACTCCGAGAACAAGAAGGTGCTCGTAATTAGGCATGAGAGAAGGATCTTCGAGTTCAAGTCCCTCGTGGCTTATATGCCATAAATTGCGGTCGCGGCTGTAGGAGCTGTCTGCTGAGAAGGGCAGGTTAATGCCATGCTCGCGGCAGTAGGCAATCTCAGACTCGCGGGAATCCATGGTCCACTTGGGGTCGCGCCATGCTGCGATTATCTTTAAGTCGGGAGCAAGAGCCTTTATACCAAGCTCAAAACGAATCTGGTCGTTACCCTTGCCGGTAGCACCATGACAGATGGCAGAGGCGTTCTCTTTGCGGGCAATTTCAACCAGCTTTTTTGCGATAAGGGGACGTGCCATCGAAGTACCGAGAAGATATTCGTTTTCATAAACTGCATGAGCCTGAACGCAGGGTAAAATGTATTCGTCGGCAAATTCGTCACAGACATCTTCTATATAAAGCTTTGAAGCTCCGCAGGACTTTGCTCTTTCTTCGAGACCGTCGAGTTCTTCTTCCTGTCCGCAGTCGATGCAGACACAGATAACATCATAATTGTAGTTTTCCTTAAGCCAGGGGATGATAGCCGTAGTATCAAGTCCGCCTGAGTATGCAAGTATTACCTTTTCTTTCTCTGCCATAGCCTTTTATCTCCGTTTCTTTTAATTTTCTTTTGCGTTTACAATGATATCAGGGTCAAAAGTGATGTCAGGGATTGTTCCGTGCTTCGCACTCCCACAATCCCACCCAATATTCGTGTTTTCGTGTTGCTTCGCACCA
>CAJOPI010000003.1 GCA_905236275.1 uncultured Lachnospiraceae bacterium
AAAATCCCGCAAACAAGCCATTTAAATGCAGCTACGCTGCGGGCTTGTTTGCCACCTGTTTTTTGTTTTCAGACGGAACCCGCAGTAGATGCGTGTTCCTGTAATTTGCTCACAAAAATACATACTTTTTTACTTGCTTTCAGCAGAAAGCTCTTCCTGTGCTTTTTCAGCATAAGAAGTATCTATCGCGTTTTTGAAAAATTCAAGGTCTTTAGCGTCCTGTATCAAATCCTGTCCTTTAAGGAAGGTTGAAACCTTTAAGAGCGCATTTGCAGCGTTGTCATTACCGAATACTGCATCCGTAAACTGGTCGTCAAGGTTCGGATATAAATCTGACATAAGCGCATCCACTTCATCAACAGACTTTTCAAGACAGGTTGCAATTGACTGCTTGGCAGCTGCTTCATCGCTTTCGTAGAAATCTACGCCTTTTTTCAGGGCTTTGATATAAGCAACAACCTGTTCCGGATGCTCCTCTGCGAAAGCAGTTCTTACAATGTGGAAGTTGATCGTCTGATAACCGCTGTCAAGAAGATCACCGATTGTAAGGATGACCTTTCCGTTACTGTTCTTAAGATTGCCGAGGGTAGGCTCCCATGTATAAGCGGCTTCGATATCTCCGCGTTCCCATGCGGCACTAAGCTCGGAAGTAGACATATTTACCATTTCAACATCGTTTGCAGTGAGCCCTGCAGCTTCGAGAGCGGAGAGAAGTCCGTAATGTCCGTCTGATGCAAAGGTTACGCCGACCTTTTTGCCCTTCAGGTCAGTAACGCTCTCTATGCCGGAGTCGGCCTTGACAACAAGACCGTCTGAACCTCTTTTAAGACTTTCAGCATAGATGATCTTGTAGTCGATACCGGTTGTAAGACCTGTAGTTGTAGGGCAGATACCGATCTGACCGAAATCAACGCTTCCTGAAGTCATTGCCGTAAGGATATCACGACCTGCGCTGAATTTCTGTATGTCTATGTTATCGCCCATGTATTCCTGAAAGTAGCCTTCCTGCTTGGAAACGGTAGTACAGTCAGGCAAATCCTGGACTGCAAGAACCGCACCCTTTGAAGATGAGTCAGCGGTTTTTGCTTCCGAAGAACCGCAGCCTGAAAGAATGCTTAAGCATAATGCCGAAGCAATGATTGATGAGATGATTTTCTTTTTCATAATGACCTCCGATAAAACAATTAAACTGATGGTTTAGAGCATCTTTTTCCAAGGGATAAGATTTTTCTCTGCTGTACGAAGAACGAAATCTATGACGATTCCGGTAAGTCCCATAACTATAATTCCGACGAATATTACATCACTTCTGAGCCAGTTTCCCGCGTCAAGAACCATCCAGCCGATACCGGAGGAAGCAGCCACCATTTCAGCGGCAACGAGTGTACTGTAGCCATGACCTATCGCTGTCCTTATGCCGGTAAATATGTCAGCGGCCGCATAGGGAAGAATGACACGTACAAATATCTGTCTTTCGTTTGCGCCTAAGATACGTGCGGTATTTGTATATGAATCCGGAATTTTGGAAACTGCTGCAACACAGGATACATATATAGGTGCAAAACAGGCGATGTAGAGCAGCATAACCTTTGAGGAATTATCAATACCCATCCAGAGTATCAGCAGAGTGTAGTAAGCAAGTGGCGGAAGAGGTCTTACAAATTCGATAATGGGTTCAAGGAGACCGCGAACTGTTTCGTTTCTTCCGCTGAGAAGCCCTAAGGGTATCGCTGTAAGGATTGCAATTCCGAAAGCACTGAAAAGTCTGGAGAAGCTTGTAAGCAGATGCACAAGAAGAGTGCTGCCCTTATAGCCGTCAGTACAGATATCTATAAAGCATTTCACAACATCTGAGAGCTTGGGTACAACGGCAGAGCTGTTCAGTACGGTAAGAGATGCTATCTCCCATGCTGCAAAAATTATGGCAGCCGTAACAAAAGGAAGAAGATTTTCTTTTTTGATACCGGGAGCTTTCCTTCCTGTTTTTGCTGCTGCTTCTTTTTTTTCATTAACTATTATATTATTTAATGCGTAGCCTTCCATAACCTATCCTTTATTTTAATATAACTATTTCTTGTAACTAACCTTTAATATACTAACTTATTAATATGAAACTTGTCAAGGAATAAGAAATTTTTTATAAATTTTTAATGACATCACTTTTGACCCTGATATCATATCATTTTTGACGATTAAGAAAAGAGAGGCTGTGCACCAAAGTAAGTACAATCCGGAAGAAAACCTTTGCAACAGATAAAGGTCATTTGTTGCAAAGAATTTCCTCTGCTAAATTCAAGATGCAATATCTGTTCATCTTTGCGAAAGTTTAGAAAATATTATAGTCCGCTTTTTGGGTATTATAGTTTCATCAGGAACGAAAAAAATTCATATTAAAGTATAGAAGGAGACAAAAAATGAAAAAGACACTTCCGGTTGGAATTCAGGTTTACGGTCTCAGAGACCTGCTTGAAAATACACCTGATAATTTCAAAAATGTAATGCAGAAGGTTAAGGAACTCGGATATGACGGCGTTGAGCTTGCAGGGCTTTACGGACATACACCTGAATATATCAGGGAAACTCTTGATGAGGTTGGACTTGTTCCGATAAGCGCCCATGTTGCTTTTGCGGAGATGATGGAAAATATCGACGGAATAATCGCTGATTATAAAAAGATAGGTGTTAAGTATCTTGTAATGCCATATATGTCAGAAGAGTACCGTCCGGCAAATCCTGAAGGCTTTAAGAAATTCCTTCCTCTGCTGAATGAGATAGGAAAGAAGATACATGATGCAGGCATGACCTTCCTTTATCACAATCACGATTTCGAGTTTGTGAAGATGGAAAACGGCAACTGGGGTTATGATGAAATGTTTGACGCAATTCCTCATGACAACCTTATGTCAGAGCTCGATACCTGCTGGTGTCAGGTTGCAACCGCTGATGCTGAGGGCTTTGTAAGGAAGTATAAAGACCGCATTCCGGTAGTTCACTTAAAAGACTATATCAAGCAGGGTGAAGTCAAGAATATGTACAAGCTTATCGGTATCGACAGTGAGGAGGACGACGGAGAAGAGGGATATTTCGGTTTCAGACCTGTAGGCTTCGGCATGATGATATGGGAGCCTGTTCTGAATGCGGCAGTTGAGTCAAATGCAAACTGGGTGATTGTTGAGCAGGATGAGCATTATGAGTTGGAGCCCCTTGAATGTGCAAGAAGAAGCAGAGAGTATTTAAGAATACTCGGCTGGTAATCAATAAGTTAAGAAAAGATATTTAAGATAAGGAGACTATAGAAAGATGAAAGAAATCAGAATTGCAATTATCGGAACGGGAATGATTTCCCACAGACACATGACAGTTATCGAGAACTTAAAGAAGCGCGGACAGAACATCAAGGTTGTTGCTGCTGCCGAAATTGAGAAGGACAGACTCGAAGCATTCGGAAAGAAGTACGGTATCGACGAGAAGGATCTTTATCAGGATTTCCGCGAAATGCTCAAGAGAGATGATATTGACGAAGTTGAGGTATGCGTACACAACAATCTTCATACATCTGTTGCAACAGCAGTTATGGCAGCCGGTTTTGACTGCTATTCAGAGAAGCCCATGGCATGCAGCTATGCTGATGCAAAGATACTATATGATGCACAGAAAAAGTATGGTAAGAAGCTTGCAGTACAGATAAGCTCAATCTATAATCCTCAGACCCGTATTGCAAAGAAGATGATCGAGGAAGGAAAGCTCGGTAAGGTTTACCATGCAAGAAGTGTAGGACACAGACGTCAGGGACGCCCCGGCTATGATATGCCTTTCTTCAGCCCCGCATTCATCGATCCTAAAATCGGCGTACATGGACCTCTTTTTGACCTCGGTATTTATCACCTTGCACAGATGCTCTATGTTCTTGGTATGCCGGAGCTTGAAAGCGTTTACGGCTTCCAGTCGGCAGATTACTGGCAGGACGAGAGAATTGACAAGGCTGTAGGACGCAAGTTCCAGGCTGAAGACTTGGGTGTTGGTATGGCACGCTTCAAGGGCGGTCTTTCAATGGATATCTACGAAGACTGGGCTATGCACATGGACGATATCGGAACAAGCTTTATCGCCGGTGCAAAGGGCGGACTTAAGTTCCTTGACGTTGATACAACAGGCGGTCCTCTTGCAGTTCCCGAAGGCGGAAGCATTGTAGGCGGCGGCGCACTCCAGAAGCCCAGACTTGTTCACTTTGGTATTGATGAGTATGACTGCCTCTTCGAGAACAAGATTGACTGCGCTATCGACGATGTGACCGGTATGCAGGAGCTTATGCTTAATCCGGGACTTGAGAAGTACAATGACAATCAGCTTCACTGGTATTCCTACCTTCGCGGTGAGCTTACCGACGAGACAAGAATTGACTCGCCTTACATCGCAATGCAGACAGCATTCCTTTCAGACGGTGTTGTTCTTTCAAGTGAACTCGGACGTTCCGTATCTGCCGAGGAGATCAAGGCTATGTCTAAGTCGATCGCTATCCGCGAGCAGGAGACACCTTTCGGAACAATTAAATACGATTTTGATGAGTACAAGCCTGAATAAACAAGCTTTTCGGAGCAGGGATAAAATTCCCTGCTCTTTTTTTGGACTTTTTAGAACGAAAGGCTTATAATGGGGAAATGACAAATTTTAAGAGAATTATAAATACGGCTTTGGTGCTTGCTTTACTTGGCTTTCTGATTGCAGGCGCAAGGTTTGATTTCAAAAGAAAGCTTTATTCAAGAGAAAATATGCTGATTGATATTCCTGATAATATGAAGTCTTTATATATAGGAGACTCCCGTACAATGGGACTTTTTATTGCCTCCGGAGGAGGAAAGGACGAGAATACAGGCTGGATAGCGGAGGGCGGAGTAAAGCTTGAATGGTTCAGGGAATACGCTGAAGCAATAGCAGCGGACAAAATAGGAGACTGCAAAAGGATAGTCGTGCTTTTGGGTATAAATGACATTTTGGGAAATCAGTTTAACGACGGAGAAAATGCTGACAGCGGAGAATATATTGAATGTCTGGAAAAATTTGCCCAAAAATATGAGAAAAGGGGAGTGACGGTTTATTACGTGTCGGTACTTCCGGTTGATAGCTCCTATGCTGACTTAAATGAACTTGTCGAGAAATTTAACAAGAGGGTTGGCAGCGGTCTTCAAAACTGTCACTATATAGATTTATACAAAGAAGTTATAAATAAAGATTATTCGACAGTTGACGGACTGCATTTTGACATGGCTACAAGTGCAGATATTTACAATGATTTGGCGAAATTTTTAAGGGATGATTATTGATGCTTAATGAATTAAGGAAAAAGTATATCGGCGACAGAAAATTTTATAAGAGATACATAATGCTTGCAACGCCGATGATAGTTCAAAATGCCATAACAAATTTCGTGAGCTTTCTGGATAATATCATGGTGGGACAGCTGGGAGAGGAGGCAATTTCTGCCGTAGCGACGGTCAACCAGCTTGTTTTCGTATTTTCTCTTGCGGTATTTGGTGCGGCATCGGCAGGCAGTATTTATGGTGCACAGTATTTCGGGAAGGGCGACCATGAAGGACATATGTACACTTTCAGGTTTAAGCTGTATGGCACACTGCTTGTGACCTTTATCGGGATTGAGCTTTTTATCATGAAGGGCAGGTTTTTAATCTCGCTTTATCTGACGGAAACGGGTTCGGGGCTGTCAAGGGAACTGGCGATTTCTTACGGTTTACAATATATGTCGATAATCATGGTGGGGCTGCTTCCGTTTGCGATAAATCAGGCATATTCAACAAATATCAAGGAAACAGGTCAGACGATCATCCCCATGCTTGCGTGCGGTCAGTTATTTCCGCAGATTTACAAGGTCAATGATGACATAAGAGCCATTGCCGCAAAATTTATAATTGTTTCC
>CAJOPI010000004.1 GCA_905236275.1 uncultured Lachnospiraceae bacterium
AAGGTGGGGACATGGCTTTGATGCACGCCCCCGTATGAGCATGAAGTGGGGCGAAGCCACACGAGAATGCGAATATGGGGGAGGATTATGGGAGTGCGAAGCACGAAACAATCCGTAGGAATCATTTTGCACTATAGTCATTTATCAGCAAGAGGGATATATAAATGAAGAATATGACGCTTAAAAACATTGCGGCAGCGGTGGACGGAGAACTTTTTGCGGAAACAGCCGATGAGGAAAAGGTCGTAGAGGCTGTAGAGATAGACAGCAGGCGAATCGGGAAGAACGGACTTTTCATTGCGACGGTCGGCGAGAGGGTTGACGGGCACAGCTTTATAGATGAGGTATTTAAGAAGGGCGCGGCAGCGGTCATTTCGGAGAAAAAAGTTGAAAATCCTGTGGGTCCTTATATATTGGTAAAGTCGTCCTTTGACGCATTGGAAAAGCTTGCGGCATTTTACAGGAAGCAGCTTACGACTAAGGTGGTGGGGATTACCGGAAGCGTGGGAAAGACCAGCACGAAAGAGGTCGTGGCAGCGGTGCTGTCGGAGAAGTTCAGCTGCCTTAAGACAGAGGGAAACCTGAACAACAACATAGGTCTTCCGCTGATGGTACTGCGCATCAGAGATGAGGAAGCTGCGGTGCTTGAAATGGGTATCAGCCATTTCGGGGAAATGACGAGACTTTCCGAGTCTGCAAGACCTGATATCGCGATAATCACGAATATAGGCACGAGCCATATGGAAAATCTCGGTTCAAGAGAGGGGATTTTCGAGGAAAAAAGCCATATTACCGACTATCTTGCAGAGAACGGACTTGTAATAGTAAACGGCGATGATGACATTTTAGGCGGAAAGACTGAGATTAACGGTCATAAAGTGCTCAGGTTCGGACGAGGAGAAAATGCCGACCTGAAAATCGTGGAAGAGAAATCCCTGGGACTTGATGGAAATGAGTTCGTCCTTTCGGGAAGGGTCAGCGGAGGACGATTAAAGGCAGCGGCTTCCCTTGTGGGCTCGCACATGGTCATAAATGCCGCCTGTGCAGCAGTTCTCGCAACAGAGCTTGGACTTTCATCAGAAGAGATAGTTAAGGGAATCGCGTCCGTAAAAGCTATCCCGGGTCGCTCAAACGTTATAAAAACAAAGAAATTTACCATAATAGATGACTGCTATAATGCAAACCCTGACTCCATGAAAGCTGCAATAAAGACGGCTGCGCTGGCGAAGGGCAGAAGAATCCTGATACTGGGAGATATGTTTGAGCTGGGAGAACAGGAGAGGGAGCTTCACAGGGAGGTTGGAAGCTTTATAAAGACAGTCGGCTGCGAGGAGCTTATAACAATTGGAAGTCTTGCTGAGGAGATTGCGGCAGGTGCAAGGGAAAGTGGAGTCGAAAATATACATGAGTATGCGGACAAAGCGGGATTCTTCGAAGAGGCGGAAAGACTGATAAAAGCAGACGATACAATACTTGTAAAGGCTTCACATGGGATGCATTTTGAGGAAATCGTTGAAAGGCTTAAAAAAGCGGAGGAGCTATGAAACAGGATAAAGCGAAGGTCATAATAAGCGAAGAAATAGCGGATGGAATCGTTAGTGTCTGGCTCGAAACCGAGACCGCGGCAGAAGCGCTTCCGGGTCAGTTCATAATGATAAATACCCATTCTGAGGCTCATCTTCTTGGGCGTCCCATAAGCATCTGCGACATCGACAGAGAAAACAACCGTCTTCGGATAGTATTCCGAAAGGTGGGTTACGGAACAAAGGAAATAAGCGAAGCTATAATGGGCGAGGTCTACGATATCATAGGACCTTTGGGAAACGGATTCCCTGTAGAAGAGGCAGGAAAGGTCGAGAGAATAACCCTTATAGGAGGGGGAATCGGAGCTCCGCCGCTTCTTGCGCTCGCGAGACAGCTTCCTAAGAGCAAGGTTACTGCTGTTTTGGGATACAGGAGCGAGGAGAGCGGACTTTTCCTGATGGATGAATTCGAGATGGAAATCGCGGCAGTTCTCGCGGCAACAGACGACGGAAGCTTCGGAACCGCCGGAACCGTAATTGATGCCATAAACGCGCACGATCTGAAATCAGACCTTATCTATGCCTGCGGTCCTATGCCGATGCTCTCGGCGGTAAAGGCTTTGGCTGAAAAGACAGGCGCAAAGGCGTATATTTCGCTGGAGGAGAGAATGGCCTGCGGAGTCGGAGCCTGCCTCGGCTGCGTGGTTAAGACAAAGGAAAAGGACGAACATTCCCGGGTGAAAAATAAGAGGATATGTACGGAAGGTCCCGTATTTGATGCACAGGAGGTGGAGATTTAATTGAAAACTGAAGTAAATTTTTGCGGAATGACACTTAAAAATCCTGTGATGAATGCCTCGGGCACCTTTGGAAGCGGAATGGAGTACTCATCGCTGACCGACCTGAATGCGCTGGGAGCGATAGTCACGAAAGGAGTTGCGCCGGAGCCATGGGAAGGAAATCCCACACCGAGAGTTGCGGAGACGCCTTCCGGAATGATGAATGCGATAGGACTCCAGAATCCGGGCGTTGAGGTCTTTAAGAAGCGTGACCTTAAATTCTTAGAAGACTTTGACACTAAGGTCATCGTAAATGTCTGCGGACATTCAGTTGAAGAATATGTCGCCGTCGTGGAGAGTCTTTCGGAAGAAAGCTGTGTGGATGCCTTCGAGATAAATGTATCCTGCCCGAATGTCAAAAGCGGAGGGATTGCTTTTGGAACGGTGCCCTCGGAGCTTGAAAAGGTGACGGCAGAGGTAAAGAGGCATTCGGGGAAGCCTGTGATCATGAAGCTTTCGCCTAACGTCACAAGCATTGCAGATATGGCAAGAGCGGCAGAAAGCGCCGGTGCCGACGGGATTTCGCTTATAAATACTTTTACCGCAATGAAGATAGATATTTATAAGAGAAAGTTTGCGCTGGCGAACAGAACCGGAGGCCTTTCGGGTCCTGCGATACGCCCGATTGCCGTCAGAATGGTCTATGAGGCGGCACACGCGGTGAAGATACCCGTTATCGGG
>CAJOPI010000005.1 GCA_905236275.1 uncultured Lachnospiraceae bacterium
CCATTTGATACGGGAGAGTGTCGCACCGAGACCTGAGAAGACTTCGAGAATGCTGAAGGCTTTATCATGTTCAGGCTCGTTCTTTTCCAGACTGTCGATGATCTCATCCGAAAAAAGCTCATAGCTCCACATATCAAAGCCCCATTTTTCGGTAAACTTACTCCGGCTGTTTATCATGGTGATATTTTCGCTGTCAAAGCCTTCGCCGCCCTTGTGGTAAATAAAAGCGTTGTGTACCAGATATTCGCGGAAGCCTGCCTGTGAAACCCTGAGTCCAAGGTCATCATCTTCAAAATAGGCAGGAGAAAAGCGTTCATCGAAAATGATATCGCGGTCAATGTCATTTGATGAATAATGGAATTCGGTTATTGCTTCCTCCAAGGCATAGAATTTAATGAGCAGGGCGAAGCCTGTAAGACGCTGTCTTATTTCAAGGGCGTTCCGCATGGGAATATTGTTTAATGCGCCGAATTTTAGGCATCCTCTAAGACTTTTATCAGGAACGTCTATGGTCTGTGCAGTCACATTATTTGACACAGCGCTGACCATACCGGTATCGTGGCTTGAATAAAGTGCCATTCTGAGGAAGAAAAGGGCGTTTTGCGTAAGGACGGCATCATTATTTAGGAATAAAATGTCGTTTCCGCTGCTGCAGGCTGCTGCCCCTACGTTGCAGGCTACGGGGAAGCCGTAGTTTTTCGAGGTTTCTATGAATATGATATCATTCTGGGCATCAAGCCATTCGGCAACACCGTCATCGGAAGCATTATCGACAACCACGACCTCGGTATGGGCAGAGTCGGTGTATTTTCTGATAGCTTCAAGATTTTCAATCATTATCTCGAAATCGTTATAGGATACGATGACGATTGAAAGGTCATTTACCGAAAGTGAATTGCCGGCAAGAAGGTCGTCGATGTCCTTCTGTATCATTCTGAGGTCACTGATTGGAAAGCTCGGAAGTTTTTTCAGGTAAAAAAGAGCCTGTTCGAAGCAGAGATATGCCATGTCAGGATTTCTGAAAAAGTACCAGCGACCCAGCATATAGAAAAGCTCATAATTATCGGGCGCAAGCTTCATGGCTTCTGCAATCAGGTCAAATTCCTTCTCATATTCACCCTCTGTTTCAAGAGCGGCAATTTCTTTAAGCATTTCATTTATCTTTTCCGTCATTTTTACTGCCCTCCGTTAGAACCTGTATATATCAGATTATAGCCTAAATTCGATGGGAATTGTGATTGTTTTTTTAGTAAACGCAATAAATAAGATGTTAAGGTCAATGACGTTTGCTATAAAAAGAAAAAGATTGAACGTGAGTAAGCCCACATTCAATCTTTTTTTTGACTTTCATATTGTTTCATTCTTGAAAATATGAGATTTAACAGGTGTAAGTGCTGCGTAAAGAATCTGTCCGAGTATTCCGCAGGAGATAATTTCTCCGATTCCTACAGTAAGCATGAAAAGCGGAATCGTGCCTTCCATATTGTAGACGTATTTCAATACGAAGGGTACAACCATAACGTTAGCGATGATGGGCGGAATGGAAGCAAATATCCTGTGCTTCTTTCTCAGAGCGTAGGTTCCTGCTGCGCCTATGAGTGAAGCAAGGCTTCCGCAGATGACATCAGGCAGAAGACAACCCGTAAAGGTGTTGCTGATGAGACATCCGATAAAGAGTCCGGGAATTGCTGCCGGTGTAAAGGCCGGAAGAATCGTCAGGGCTTCAGAAATCCTGACCTGTACTGCTCCTGATGCAAGGTTGAAGGCTGAAATGAAGCAGGTAAGTACTGTGTAAATCGCTGCTATCATAGCTGCCTGAGTGATAAATAAAACTTTTTTTGAATTGTTCTGCAATTTCTGCATACCTCCTGGTTTTTATTGCAAAAGCTCAGAGTCCTTACAGTGTGGGACAACCGGCTTTCAGGTGAGGTGGGGCCTTCGAACTCACCGAATGTGCATTATATCACTAAAGTGTGGATTATTCAAGATAATATAAATCAATTCAAATGATTAAAATTGTCCCTTGACAGATACGTGTATAATTGCATACAATTATGCAAATGCTTTGACTGACTAAATGGATAAAGTTGGAGCGAAGTTTTCAGACTGGAGGATATGCTATTTATGGAAGAGAAGAGAAAAGAGCTGATTGACAGACCGGTTAAGATGAACGTGCATACGAATCTCCTTGAGATAGAAGAGAAGATGTATCAGCTTAACGACGTGGAAAACCCGAATACCTTCAGGAATATGTTTCCTTACAGTCAGATTCCGAGGATTGCTTTTAATGACAGGGTTGTGCCGCATCATCTTCCGAACGAGATCTGGATTACGGATACGACCTTCAGGGATGGTCAGCAGTCAAGGGCTCCGTATTCAACGGAACAGATAGTGAAGATTTATGATTATTTCCATAAGCTCGGTGGACCGAACGGAATGATAAGAGCCTGCGAGTTCTTCCTCTACAGCAAGAAGGACAGGGATGCCGCCTATAAGTGTATGGAGAAGAATTACAGATTTCCCGAGATAACTTCCTGGATACGTGCGAGCAAAAAGGATTTTGAACTCGTCAAAAGCATGGGGATGAGGGAAACCGGTATTCTGGTATCCTGTTCCGACTATCATATTTTTTATAAATTACATATGACGAGACGTGAGGCAATGGAGCATTATTTATCTGTTATAAAGGAATGTCTTGAAACGGGTATTTCTCCGAGATGCCACATGGAAGATATTACGAGGGCAGATTTTTACGGTTATGTAGTGCCTTTCTGCGTAGAACTGATGAGGCTTCAGGATGAGTACAAGATTCCAATCAAGGTAAGAGCCTGCGACACCATGGGATTCGGAGTTAACTTCCCCGGTGCGGTTCTTCCCCGCTCGGTTCCCGGTATAATTTACGGACTGCGTAAGCATGCAGGTGTTCCCTCTTCACAGATAGAATGGCATGGTCATAATGACTTTTATAAAGCGGTCAACAATTCGACTACAGCATGGCTTTACGGAGCAAGCGGCGTCAACTGTTCACTTTTCGGAATAGGCGAGAGAACAGGAAATACGCCTCTCGAAGCGATGATTTTCGAGTATGCGCAGCTTAAGGGCGACCTGAACGGTATGGATACGACGGTAATTACGGACCTTGCGAAATATTATGAGAGCGAGATAGGTTATACTCTTCCCGAGCAGACTCCTTTTGTCGGAAAGAATTTCAATGTGACAAGAGCCGGTATACATGCGGATGGTATATTGAAAAATGAAGAGATTTACAATATATTTGATACTAAGAAGTTCTTAAAGAGACCTGTAAGGGTTGCCGTTTCCAATACTTCGGGGCTTGCGGGAATCGCTCACTGGATAAACAGTTATTACAATCTGCCCGATGAGAGAAGAATCGACAAGCAGTCGGAGCTGGTTAAAAAGGTTAAGGACTGGGTTGACAGTCAGTACGAGGACGGACGCGTAACTGCTCTCACCGATAACGAGCTTGACCATGAGATAACTGACATAACTGCTGACTTAGGAATCGTGCTTTGATCGGAGGGAGAGATTATGCCGGATAATATACAGAAGGAAGCAGCCGATAAGTACTCACTCCGCGGAAGGGTTTACAAGCAGCTTCGTGAAAATATCCTTAACGGAAAGTACAGAAAGGGCGAGGAACTTAAAGAAGTAGCCATCGGTGAAGAGTATGGAGTCAGCCGGACTCCGGTAAGGGATGCTTTTCACCAGCTCGAGCTTGAAGGGCTGATCACGATAGTCCCGAACAAGGGAGCCATAGTCGAGGGTATTTCGGATAAGGATATATATGATATTTTTGAAATCCGTTCAAGGCTCGAAGGACTTGCGGCAAGGTGGGCCTGTGAACATATAACGGAGTCTCAGGCGGACAAGATGGAGGAAATTCTCTATATGGCTGATTTCCATGCTTCAAGGGGACACTTTGACAAGGTTACGGAGCTTGACAGTGAGTTTCATAAGCTTATCTACGCGGCATCAGGTTCGAAAAGGCTGGAGCTTCTTTTGAATGATTATCATCAATATCTGTATTCGGTGCGGAAGCGCTCTCTAAAGGATATAGAACGCGGGAAGGTCAGCAATGAGGAACACAAGCTTATAGAGGCGGCAATAAAGGAGAAGAATCCCGATCTGGCAGAAAAACGCGCTCATGAGCACATCATGAATGCGCTGAAAAATGTAATGGAAAACGGACTCGACCGGAAGGCAGTAAAAAGGAAGGCATAATAATTAAGGAAGAATAAGGAGGAGAAGATATTGGCTAAGATTCAGATGACGACACCGTTGGTAGAGATGGACGGAGACGAGATGACACGTATTATCTGGCAGATGATAAAGGATGAGCTCTTGAATCCTTTTATCGATCTGAAGACAGAGTATTACGATCTGGGGCTTAAGTATCGTGATGAGACAGGAGATCAGGTCACGATTGATTCGGCAAATGCTGCAAACAGGCTCGGAGTTGCAGTCAAGTGTGCGACTATCACACCTAATGATGCGCGTGTCAAGGAGTACAATCTTAAGGAAATGTACAAGAGCCCGAACGGTACGATCAGGGCTATCATGGATGGTACGGTTTTCAGGGCACCCATTATCGTAAAAGGTGTGGAGTCCTATGTTTCAGGCTGGGAGAAGCCAATTACCATAGCACGTCATGCTTACGGGGATGTTTATAAAAATACAGAGTTCAAGGTTCCGGGTGCCGGAAAGGCGGAAATTGTATTTACAGGTGAGGATGGAAAAGAGGTAAGGCAGACCATTTTTGATTTCAAGGGCTCCGGTGTTATCCAGGGAATGCACAATCTTGACTCATCAATAGAAAGTTTTGCAAGAAGCTGCTTTAACTATGCCCTGTCAATCAGGCAGGATCTCTGGTTTGCTTCGAAGGATACGATTTCCAAGATTTATGACGGTGATTTCAGGGATATATTCCAGAGGATTTTCGATGAGGAATTCAAGGATAAGTTCGAAGCCGCAGGAATTACTTATTTTTATACCCTTATCGATGATGCAGTTGCAAGGGTGATGAAGTCGAAGGGTGGATTTATTTGGGCCTGCAAGAACTACGACGGGGATGTTATGAGTGACATGCTGGCTTCCGCATCGGGCTCACTTGCCATGATGACCTCAGTTCTTGTTTCACCAGACGGAAAGTATGAGTACGAGGCAGCTCATGGAACGGTAATGAGACATTATTATAAGCATCTCGAAGGCGAAGAGACAAGCACGAATTCGGTTGCAACCATTTTTGCATGGAGCGGTGCTTTAAGAAAGCGCGGAGAGCTTGACGGACTACAGGATCTTATGGATTTTGCGGACAGGCTTGAAAAGGCTACGATCGATACCATCGAAAATGGTGAGATGACCAAGGATCTGGCACTTATTACAACTATTGAAAATCCGAAGGTACTGAATACGGGAGACTTTATCAAGGCTGTACGCAAGAGACTTGAAGCGTAAAAGAATAAAAGTAATAAAAGAGATTGCCGGGGATGGCAATCTCTTTTGTTATTATTGCAGGGTTTCGAGTTCGTCCGAAAGCTTTTCCCATTCCTCCATGAGTTTTTCGTTTTCAGCCATTATTTCAGACTGTTCGTTTGAGAGTTTGGTACATTCGGAAACATTTCTTGCAATATCTTCATGAGTCAGGAGCTCGTCAATCTCGGCGGAGCGCAGTTCATTGTTTTCGATTGACTCCTCACATTTTTTTATATCGCTTTTTATCTTCCTGATACGTGCCTGTTGAGCTTTGCTTTCCGCCCATGAAAGCTTGTTTTCACTTTCAGCGGCAGGCTTGGAAGCTGAACCGCTTATGAGCTTTCCGGTGTCGGAAGAGGTTCCCAAGGCAACGCGACTGAGCTCATCCTTCTTTTCAAGATAATAATCATAATTACCGATATAATTTATGACCGTATGACCTGTAAGGTCCAAAATCCTTGTTGCGGTACGATTGATGAAATAACGGTCGTGGCTTACATAGAAAACAGTACCGGTATAGTTGATAAGTGCCTCTTCCAGGATTTCCTTAGAGGTGATATCAAGGTGGTTGGTGGGCTCGTCCAAAAGCAGGAAATTGGCATTGGAAAGCATCAGCTTTGCGAGGGAAACGCGTCCCCGCTCACCGCCGGAAAGCTCGCCTACCAGCTTGAAAACATCATCACCCGTAAAAAGAAAAGCTGCAAGGGTATTTCTTATCTTGGTGTTGTTCAGTGACGGATAGGCATCGGAAATCTCCTGAAACAGTGTTTTCTCAGCATGAAGAACCTGATGCTCCTGATCATAGTAGCCGATTTTTACATTTGTTCCGAGACGGAAGCTTCCATTGTCGGAGCGTTCCATACGGTTAAGTATCTTAAGCAGGGTGGTCTTTCCTGTGCCGTTGTTTCCGATAAGTGCAACTCGCTCCCCCTTTTTTATTTCGAAAGAAATATCCATAAAGAGTTCGTTTTCGGGGAAGGACTTTGAAAGATTTTCGACTGTAAGAACATCATTTCCACTCTCGATAGAAGGAGTTATGGAAAGGTTCATTGCGTCATTAAGTTCTAAGGGCTTATCGAGAACTTCAACTTTTGAAAGCATCTTTTCCCTGCTTTCAGCCCTTTTGATCGATTTTTCCCTGTTGAACTGTTTCAGCTTTGTAATAACGGCTTCCTGATGCTTTATCTCAGCCTGCTGGTTCATGTAGGCTTTGAGGGCGGCATCACGCAGCTGCTTTTTCTTTTCGGAAAAGGCGGTATAATTTCCGGAATAGCTTCGGCAGGAGCCGGCTTCGATCTCGACAACCTTAGTAACTATCTTATCAAGGAAATAGCGGTCGTGGGCGACGATAAGCACCGCTCC
>CAJOPI010000006.1 GCA_905236275.1 uncultured Lachnospiraceae bacterium
TCCGGTGTCGGTAGGTGTCATACCAAGAACACGTCCACGTCTCTTATTTAAGTCACCCATGATATCGCCGGTGAACTCATCCGGTACAGTAACCTTAAGCGTCATAATAGGCTCTAAGAGAATCGGATTTGCTTTAAGGAATCCGTCTTTAAATGCCATTTTGGCAGCGGTCTTGAAGGACTGCTCGGAAGAGTCTACAGGGTGGTAGGAGCCATCATAAAGAGTTGCCTTTACACCAACTACAGGGTATGCAGCAAGCGGTCCCTTTGATACGGAATCAGCAAGTCCTTTCTCAACTGCCGGGAAGAAGTTCTTCGGAACTGCACCGCCGACAACCTTCTCCTCGAAGATATATCCCTTTGAAAAATCACCCGAAGGCTCGAAAGTCATCTTGACATCACCATACTGACCATGTCCGCCGGTCTGCTTCTTGTACTTTCCTTCCACATCAGACTTTCCGCGGATAGTCTCTCTGTAGGCAACCTTTGGCTTCGAAAGCTCTATCTGTATCTTGTACTCACTTTCAAGCTTAGCCTTCGCAATCTCAATCTGCTGCTCACCGATACCTACAAGAAGTGTCTGGTGATTCTCGGCATCATTGATATTCCTGAGTGTAAGGTCTTCTGAGGTCATCTTGGCAAGAGCCTGTGATATCTTGTCAACGTCCGACTTATTAACAGGCTTATAACGCATAGCCGTATAAGGTGTGGATATAAGGAGTTTCGGATAAGTTATCGCCATCTGCTTTGTTGAAAGAGTGTCGCCTGTCTTTGTGACATTAAGCTTTGCAAGCGCACCGATATCGCCGGCATGAAGCTCGTTGACCTCGATAGCCTTTGATCCTGAGAGACAGTACATCTTTCCTATCTTTATCTCGGCATCTCTTTTTTCGTTGTAAATCGTATCACCGGTCTTGAATACACCGGAATTAACCTTGAATATCGAATATTTTCCGATAAACGGATCAATGATCGTCTTCCATACAATCGCTGACTTAGGCTTCGAGAAGTCGTAATCAGCTTCAAAAAGCTCGTTAGTTGCCGTATTTATTCCGGAAACCTTACGTCCTTCCGGACTCGGCAGATATTTCACGCAGTCGTCGAGAAGTGTATAAATTCCCTGTACGAGAGTGCTTGAACCCATAGTCATGGGAACGATAGAGCCGTCACAGACACTTGCATGAAGTGCAGCTCTCATCTCTGCTTCCGTAAAATCTTCTCCGTTAAAATATCTGTCCATAAACTCTTCGGAAGTCTCAGCAATTGCTTCCATCAGCGAGCTTCTATATACTTCCAGATTATCTTTCGAATAATCGGGAATTTCACACTCGACTGCCTCGCCCTTGTCATTCCAGCGATAAGCTTTTTCTGCAAGAACGTTGACATAGCCGACGAATTTTTCATTTTCACGAATCGGGAAATGGAAAGGAGCAATCTTCTTTCCATAAAGGTCTGTCAGTTCTTCAAGTACATTCTTGAAGCTTGCGTTGTCTATATCCATGTTCGATACATAGACAAGACGCGGCAGGTTGTATTTCTCACATAAATTCCATGCTTTTTTTGCACCTGTCTCTACCCCTGCTTTTCCGTTGATAACGATAATAGCGGAAGCTGCAGCATGCATAGCCTCTTCAACTTCTCCCACAAAGTCAAAGTAGCCCGGAGTATCAAAAATGTTTAACTTGGTATTTTCCCACTCAATTGGAATAATGGATGTGCTGATCGAGAATTTTCTTTTCTGTTCTTCTTTGCCATAGTCACTGATGGTTGAACCATCCTCGACTTTACCAAGACGTGTTGTAAGACCGGATATTTTCGCCATGGCTTCAACGAGACTTGTCTTCCCGGAGCCGCCATGGCCCAGCAGTGCTACGTTACGAATCCTGTCAGTGGTATAAACGTTCATATAGTGATACCTCCTCGTTAGTGGAATTGCCCTATTTTTCCTCCAGAGGGCTTTTCGTATGTTATGTATATTTTACAATATAATATCTCACTTTGCAATAGACTTGTGCATAATACACAAGTCTATTGTTTTATTAATCAATATCACTTAAGATGCTGCACAAGGTTTATGCCAAAGCCTGACGGCGAGAACATCATCGCTGATTTAGAGCTTTTTGTATCGACAGTTTTATCTCCGTAAAAATTCTTAAAGCCCTTCTCTTCCAGCAGCTTATATGCTTCGTCAAAATTGTCCACATTCATGCGGATTACCGTCATATCATTAGGAATGTCGATATCAGGCATGGAAAGATCAAGGCTGAAGCCATTGGCATCCTTCATACGGATTCCCTCAACCTTCAGTTCTCCCATTCCTTCCGGATTGTGACGTTTTTCAAAGCCAAGTTCCTCGAAAAGCTTAACGATATCATCCGCGTTCTTTGTAATAATCTGCGGGTTAAAAGTTGTAATCTTCATAAGAACAATCTCCTTCAAAATATTAACTTAGGAACTCTACATCAATCTCATTATAACGCTACTATAGTCAACGTTATGTTCAAAATAACGTTCAGTATGCATTTTTTGTCTAATAGTTTTTGTATACATTGTATGAATTTCTGTACACTTTTTATATATTATGTTATTATCTTATAAAAATCTGATTCAGTTATCGGATACGATTTGTATTGTAAGATACAGGTTCTAAGGGGGTTTTTATGATTTTATTTAACATGGAGGATATCTGGGAGCTGGGCGGTTCCTTTAAGGCAACCAAAGTATTAAAGAGAAAACGCGGACTTATCTATGCGGAAGGTCTGCTCAGAATGGGTTCCGGCTTTGACAAAGAAATCAAGGCAAAGGCTGTATTTGACGGTAAGGGAAACGGCGGAATCCTGAATATAGAAAAGCACGAGGACTACAAAGAAGCCTGTGAATACTTTGATTCCCACGCAATGGGAAATATGACTATTATGCAGAATATGCAGGAAAGGCTATATTCAAGGACACGCAATCTTGTATTGGGAAGCTACAGAACCTTATTCACAATTTTTCTGATAATTGCACTTGTATGCCAGATAGTTTTCCTGAGTGCAGGAAATGTGCCTGTTTTCATGATCACCATGCTGAAAATTTTCGGGGGAACTGTTCTCGTAAGCTCTTCTCTTTTCCTTATAAGAGAAGGCATGAAGCTTTTCTGTATGGACAGATATTATCTATAAGGATTTTAAGTCGGGATTTGTTTTTGGAAAATACGTAAATTTTTACGGACAGTTTTTCCCAAGCAATCCCGATTTTCATTTTATTGTAAAAAAAAATTATTCCACTCACTATAATGCGTTGACGCGTTAAAGTGTTGCAATTTCCTTAAAATTAGTGTATTGTAGGCTTTGATAAACTTTATTTGAAAGGGAAAATATTATGGTAATCGTTATGAAGCCCGGCGCATCGGACGCCAGCATTAAGCATGTTATTGATTATGTTACGGAAAATGGTTTCCAGACACATCTTTCCAAAGGTACAGAGACTACCATCATCGGTCTCATCGGTGATAAATCCAAGTTAAATTATGACAATCTGAAAATATTTGAAGGAGTTGATAAACTCGTTCAGGTAACCGAAAGCTATAAGCTCGCAAACAAGAAGTTTCATCCCAAGCCTTCGAAAATTAAAGTCGGAAATACTTATATAGGTCCTGACAATCTTACAATCATGGCAGGTCCCTGCGCCGTAGAGAATGAGGATCAGATGATGATAGTTGCCGAAGCTGTAAAGAAGGCGGGTGCGACAATCATCAGGGGCGGTGCCTATAAGCCCCGTACTTCTCCCTATTCCTTCCAGGGACTCGGTGAAGAAGGTCTTAAATACATGAAGGAAGCTTCTGAAGCCACCGGTCTTGCAACCATCAGTGAGGTTATCTCTCTTGAATCGGTTAATGCTGCCGCCAAATATGTCGATATGCTCCAGATTGGTGCAAGAAATATGCAGAACTTTTATCTTTTGAAAGAGGTGGGACGCACAGGACTTCCTGTTCTGTTAAAACGTGGATTGTCCTCTACAATTGACGAATGGCTGAATGCTGCCGAATATATTATTTCGGAAGGCAATCCCAACGTAGTTCTCTGCGAACGCGGTATCAGAACCTTTGAAACAGCTACGAGAAATACCCTTGATATTTCAGCCGTTCCCGTACTTAAAGAGCGTACACACCTTCCGGTAGTCGTTGACCCTTCACATGCAACAGGTGTCAGAAGCTATGTAACCCCTCTTGCAAAATCAGCAATTGCCGCAGGTGCCGACGGACTTATGATCGAGGTTCACAACGATCCTGCAAAGGCACTGTCGGATGGCGCACAGTCACTTACTTTTGAGCAGTTTGAAAATCTTACTAAGGAGATTCGTCCTTATGCCGAACTCTCCAAAAGGACATTTTAATGGATAAGTTAAAAGTTGCCTTTATCGGGCTTGGACTCATTGGCGGTTCCATAGCCATGACAATAAGAAAAAAATTTCCTGATGCTGAAATAATCGCGCTGAACCGTTCTGCCGCCACACTCGATTCAGCTCTTAAAGACGGTGTCATAAATGCCGGAACACACGAAATTGACGATAATTTTAAGGAATGCGATTATATCTTCCTTTCCGCTCCGGTTGACACAAATATTTCTTTTTTGGAAAAATTAAAGCCTTATTTAACGGAGCATACTATCCTTACAGATGCCGGTTCAGTCAAGGGTAAAATCCATCATGCCGTTAAAGAATGCCTGCCCGAAGCGAAATTTATCGGTGGGCACCCCATGGCAGGCTCGGAGAAATCCGGCTATGCAAATGCCAATGACCATTTAATCGAAAATGCTTACTATATTTTGACACCTTCTTCCTCAGTTAAGGAGCCCGATATTTACAAATACATGGATTTTGTCGAAAAGCTTGACGCGATTCCACTTGTGCTTTCAGCAGAAGAACATGACTATGTTACTGCGGCGGTCAGCCATATGCCCCATATAGTCGCTTATTCATTGGTTCAGACCGTTATGGAAACGGACTCTCCCGAAGAATATATGAAGATGATCGCAGCCGGCGGCTTCAAGGATATAACGAGGATTGCATCCTCCGACGCAACCATGTGGGAGCAGATATGCCTCGAAAACCCTGATAATATAAGGATTTTAATTGCAGAATTTATGCAGAGAATGGAGCAGTTTGACGATTTCATAAGAAATGCCGATGGCGACAAACTCCATAAAAGTTTTGATGAAATAAAAAATTACAGAAATTCCATTCATGATGGGCGAAAAGGTGCGCTTCAGAAAATCTATGATCTTCACTGTGACATAAAAGACGAAGCCGGTGCTATCGCTACTATTGCTACTATACTGTCAACTCAGGGGATTTCAATAAAAAACATCGGAATTGTACACAACCGCGCTTATGAGCAGGGAGCACTTCATATCGAATTTTATGATGAACATGCAAAAGCACAGGCTTCCGCAACGCTTACAAGGCATGGTTATACAGTTTTCCCGAATTAAGGATTAAGAA
>CAJOPI010000007.1 GCA_905236275.1 uncultured Lachnospiraceae bacterium
AGAGGTTCCGGCACACTGGAAGGCAAGAACGGAGGGGGTTTCACAGAACAGTTTTTTTGCTAATTTCAAATATTTCAAGACAGCATGGCACAACCGCTTTATACCGAAGTCTAAAATAATACGGAGAGCTAATGTTTAATAATATTAAGAATAAAGCCGCTAATAAAGGCGGTTTATTCAGCTTTAAAACAGATTTGGATAAATTCAGGTTTTTAACACTTGCCGGCTTTGTACTGGTGGTTTTAATGCTTGCGTGGCAGTCTGATGATGCTTATCATGGCTATATAATGTCGCGGCATCTTGTGGACGGGCATGGCTTTGTATATAATGCGGAAGAGAGGGCTACGGCAAGTACCTGTCCTTTGTTCACGCTGCTGATAGCGGCCGCATACTTCATTACGAGGGAGATGTATTTTACTTCGATAATGGTGTGCACGATACTTTCTTCTCTTGCTTACTATATATTCGCGTGGAAGCTTTGCAGAACTAAAAATCAGCTTTTTTTGGGATTTGCGGCATTTGTGGGAAGTCAGGCATTTATAAGCTACACGACCTCCGGACTTGAAAACAGCCTTCTTTTCTTCCTGAGTGCCTTATTTATATGGAGATTTTCTAAGTCCGAAAAATATTCTGCGAGGGAAATGCTTATTCTTGCGCTTATTTTCTCGCTTTCGGCAATGACAAGAATGGACTCGGTATTGCTTTTCATACCGGTTATAGTGTGGATATACCTTTTTAAGAGGGATAATGTTTCTTTTGTAAAGGCAGTCGGAATAGGAATAGCAGGTCTTATGCCTTTTATTTTGTGGGAGCTTTTTGCCACCTTTTATTTCGGATTTCCTTTTCCGAATCCGGCATATGTTAAACTGGGAACTCATATAAGTGAGAGCGAATATATTCAGAGAGGGATAGTTTATACGATTTATACCGCTTTTGACGATATTGTTGTTATAATAATGCCGATTTTATATATTCTGCTCAGTCTTATAAGCAGGAAGCTTAAGTATATTACTGTTGCTGCAGGAATAGTTCTTTATTGGGTTTACATAATCCGAATCGGCGGCGACTTCATGATGGGCAGACATTTCACGAATATGTTCTTTATATCTGTGTGTATGTCGGTTCTCTTTTTCAGCAGTGAAGCTTCTAATATACTGAAAATAGAAAGCTACAGAAAAGCCTTCAGCTTGATAACAATTGCCTCCGTAATATTTGCGGCAACCTTCGGACGGACTGTCGGAAGCCAGTACCTTGCAGGGCATGAATTCAGTTCGCAGATTTCTGATGAAAGAGAATATTATTTCTCGACGACGGGACTTTACAATAATTTGCGCTCACTTATAAAGACAGGCAGAATATGCGTTTCGGATACATGGAACCATGAAGCTACAGACGATATACGCAAACATGGTGTCAGCGGAAATATTATCGATAATGCCGCCGGTATTCTGGTTTATGATAATTATGACCTTTATCTTAATGATACCTACTGCCTCGGAGATCCGTTCCTCTCGAAGCTTCCGGCCAAATATAATCCTAACTGGAGAGTCGGTCATATAAAGAGGGAGGTTCCGGAAGGCTATGCAGAATCCATTGCTTATGGAGGAAATCGCGTAAAGGACAAGGATTTGCATGAGTATTATGATATAATAAGGCTCATAACAAGAGGAGATTTATTTGACACAGAGAGAATCAAGGCTATAATAGATATAAATCTTGGCAAATATAACTATTTAATTGAGAATTACGAAAAAAGACAGGAAGGAAAATGAGTAGAAGGCAAAAAAACGCGCTTCAGCGCATTGTGGTAATTGTTATAGCTGCGTTAGCGGTGATCTATATTGCGTTTTCGCTTTATTTCTTGAAACATTTTATACCGGGAACACTGATAAATGGTGACAATGTGGGATTCAAGAGTGTCGCATCGGTAGAGAAAATGTTTGAAGAGGAAGCGGATAATTTCAGAATGATTATCAGCGGTCGTGACGGGAAATCAGGCACCATTGATGCGACATCTATTTCGCTGAAGCCTGTTTTTGACGGTTCGATTGATAAGCTCCTGTCCGAGCAGAACGCATTTGCATGGATAGTCGGAGTTTTTAAGAAGACAGGGCTTTCAACTGATTCCGTTGCAGACTATGATGATAATGCTCTTATAGCAGCCTTCGACGGACTTGGATTTTATGATGGGGAGAGAGCACCGGAGGATGCACATTTAAGCGATTATACCGATGAAGGATATCTTGTGCTTGCAGAGGACGAAGGCTCTACTCTTGACAGGGATAAAACCCATGAGGTTCTGAGAACTGCCTGCGGTTCGCTTATTGAAAGCCTTGACCTTGACGCAGAGGGATGTTATACAAGACCTTCTGTTTTTTCGGATGATGAGAAGCTTAACGAAACTGCCAATAACTTAAACAAATACGTAACTGCGAAGCTTACCTATAATTTTGGGTCTGAGCAGGAATATCTTGACGGAAATACGATCAAGGACTGGATAAGTATCGAGGGAACCTCTGTGAGCCTTGACAGGGCAAAGGCAAAGGAATACGTTGACAGCCTTGCGAGGGCGCATGATACTTTCGGTATAACACGTTCATTCAGGACACATTCGGGCGATACCATCAAGGTTTCCGGCGGAAATTACGGATGGTGGACCGACAGGGTATCGACCACAGATGAACTTGTGGAAGCGATAAACAGCGGAAAGCAGGGTGAAATGACTCCGGTTTATTTCAGTACTGCTGAGAATTATGGTGAAAATGATATAGGCGACACATACGTCGAGGTCAATCTTGATGCACAGCACGTATACTGCTATGTTTCCGGAAATCTCGTGACGCAGGCTGACTGCGTGTCGGGTAAGGTTTCCACCGGAAACTTCACGCCTGACGGTACTTATGCGATAACCTATAAGGAAAAGGATGCAACGCTTGTCGGTGAAAATTATTCATCACCGGTTAAATTCTGGATGCCTTTCAATGGAAATATAGGACTTCATGATGCAAGCTGGAGAAGCTCTTTTGGAGGAAATATTTATCTTACCGGCGGTTCGCATGGATGTGTAAATCTTCCAAGTTCTGCGGCATCGAAGATATTTGAGAATGTTCATAAGGGCGAAGCGGTAGTTGTCTATGGCGGAAAGCAGACTGCGCCTAAAGAGGAGACTACGGAGGAAAATACAGAAGAAAATTCGGGAGAAATGACTGAGGAAGAGCTTCAGCAGCAGTTACTCCTTCAGCAGCTCTTATTGCAGCAGGCGAATGAAGCTGCACAGAATGGTGAAAATGGCGAAAATACAGAGAATACAGAGGGTCAGACGGAGCAGTAATCAGAAATGTACGAGGAGCTTAAAGGTTTAGCAAATTCTGATATTTACCCGTTTCACATGCCGGGACATAAAAGGCAGCCGTCGAAGTCTATCTTCGACGCTGCCTTTTCTTTTGATATAACGGAGATTGATGGATTTGATAATATGCATCATCCTGAAGCGATAATAAAAGAGCTTCAGGAGAGAATGGCAGAAGTCTTTCATGCAGATGAGGCCGCAATACTCGTAAATGGTTCATCATCAGGCATACTTACGGCTATATCGGCAGCAGTTAAGAAAAACGGAAAAATCATAATGGCGAGAAATTCGCATAAGAGTGCCTATAATGCGGCTTATCTGAGGAATCTGGAAATAAGCTTCATTTATCCTGAATTTATTGGCGAATATGCGATGAATGGCGGGATTGAACAATGGGAGGTCAGACGGGCGATTGAAGAAAATCCTGATGCTGAGGCAGTATTTATAACATCACCAACCTATGAGGGAGTAGTATCGGATATAGAAGGCATAGCGGAGATATGTCACGAACATGGTCTGCCGCTGATAGTTGATGCGGCTCATGGGGCGCATTTCGGACTGAACGCGGCTTTTGATGAAGCTTATGGAACAAAGGCTTCGGGAAGTATTGCGGATATCAGTATAATCAGCTTACATAAAACACTGCCTGTCTTTACGCAGACAGCCGCTCTTTTAAGCTCCGGAAACCTGACAGACAGGCGGAGATTGAAGGAATTTTATTCGATTTATCAGACTTCCTCGCCTTCGTATTTATTTATGGCGGGGATTGATAACTGCTTAAGACTCCTTGAAACAGAGGGAGAAGAGAGTTTCAAAGGACTTATGGAGAATATAGCCCTGCTTCGGAGTGAAGATTATACGAATATAAAATTTATCGGTAGGGAAATAAGGGGAAATAACGGGGTATACGGGCTTGACGAAAGTAAGCTTCCTGTCTCTGCTAAGGGAATGACCGGACGTGAACTATATGATATATTAAGAGATAGATACCGCTTACAGGGCGAAATGGCGACGATGAACTATTGTCTTTTGATGACCTCTTTCATGGATACGAAAGAGGGATTTGAACGCCTGAGAAGCGCGCTTAGGGAAATCGATACAGAAATTGATCTAAGCATCGCAGGGAAAAATCCTGAGACCGGAGATGCTTTTAGGACTCTTGCATCGGATCGGGGAAAGGAAATTTTTAGGAATAAGGCAGCCTTGCGGCTTGAAGAAGCCATTGATGCGGAGAG
>CAJOPI010000008.1 GCA_905236275.1 uncultured Lachnospiraceae bacterium
CAAGATAGGAGCCGATATATTTCCCTAAAATTCTCACTGAAAAATAGCCGAGACCGACAAATATAAGCGGCGTTGCGCCTATTTTTTCCGAACTGAAAAGTGCGTTAAGGTTAAAGGAAATTCCGGAACGGACAAAAAACAAAAGCAGTATGGGCGGGCTGAAATAATTCAGCTGCATAAAAAGCCTGTCGTCTCCGGAGAGATTTGCATAGACCGAACCCATTGCCATGCAGCCGAGAAGCGGAGATATCCTGACTATCGAAGCTATACCGCAGAAAGTGAAGAGCAGGGCTATTGCGATAATCAGCCTGTTATCAGTGCTGTGTCTCGTTTTCATGGAAAAATGCAGCAGTATACCGAAAATTCCTCCGGCAGCAAAGATAATGATATTTGTAAATAAAGGCAGAAGTACTCCCGAAAGGCTCATCCCATGACCGGACACTATAGACGTAGCGACTGATACCGCAACGCTGTAGGCTATGAGCCCGACTATGTCATCGAGGGCGACGACCTGCAAAAGCGTATCGACAAATTCACCCTTCGAGTCGGTCTGTCTAATAGTCATCATGGTTGAGGCGGGAGCAGTCGCTGCCGCGAGTGCCGCAAGTACGGAGGAAAAAGGCACAGGGAGCTTAAAAATCCCGATGCATACAAGGAATACGATAAAGGTTGCCATAAGTGCTTCAAAGACCGTAATAAGTGACACCTTTGCACCGTTTTTCTTAAGTGCGTCCAGCTTAAAGAATTCGCCGGTACCGAAAGCTATGAAAGCAAGTGCAAGGTCAGGCAGGAAATCTGTCGCATCAAGGAATTTTTCCGGTATAAGATTCAGACAGAAGGGACCGATGATTATTCCCGCAATTATGTATGCCGTAACGTTCGGTAGTCTCAGCTTCTTTGTAACCCTTGTCAGAAGAAAGCCTGCAAGCAGCATGACAGACATGGAGAGGATTTCTTTCGGAACGTTATTTCCGGCAGCGAACCGGTTGTAAAAAGCATTTATATCCATGTGCATTCTCCTAAGGAACAGATTCTAAACACAGTATAGCTTGAAATGATGATGTTTGCAGTAACTTTTTGTCATATTGTCAACTATCTTCATCTTTCGTATACTTAATGGGCGATATTGTGGTGGAAAGGCAGGAAATTCATTATGAAGACAAGAGAAGAAGCGCTGGAATATGGTTTGTCTTTTCCGGACAGTTATCAGGAGGCACCGTTTCATGATGATAACTGGCAGCTGGTTCGTTATAAATGGAATAAAAAGGCTTTTCTCTGGACCTATGAGAGGGACGGCTATATAAATCTGAATGTAAAGGTTGACCCCGATAATGCTTTTTTCTGGCGCGACCGTTACAAGTCCGTCACAGCGGGCTATCATCAGAACAAAAAGCATTGGAATACGATCATACTTGACGGAAGCATTCCCGATAAAGACATAAGGGCGATGATTGCAGAGAGCTATGACCTCATATCCGACAGCCCCACGAGGCGGATTTATGAGGCGGTTAAAAAAATCCCTAAGGGTAAGGCTGCAACTTATGCGCAAGTTGCGGAGATGGCAGGCGACAGAAAAATGGCTCGTGCGGTTGGAAATGCCCTGCATAAAAATCCCGACCCCGAGCATATTCCCTGCCACCGCGTTGTAAATGCGAAAGGCGAGCTTGCAGGCGAGTACGTTTTTGGCGGAGCATGGAAGCAGGGGGAAATCCTAAAGTCAGAGGGCGTTGAGGTCATAGATGGAAAAGTCGACCTGAGTAAGTATGGGGTCAACTTGTAATTTCACACCAAAGGCTGTTGCAGCTGCTTATATGACCGGAATACTGCCTATCAAAAAAGATGGATCCCAGTCTGCAATTTCAGATTTTAACACGCCGTGAGCAAGAAATCTCCCACCTCTATAGGTGGCGGGATGAATTGCGATAAACTCGGCGTTTCTTGACTTTTGTATCTGATGATATTATAATCTAATTATAAATCAGTCGTATTTATAATAAAGGTTATAAATATTGTGAAATTAGATAATAATAATCATTCAGTGTTTATGCTGCATTATCACCTTATCATGTGCGTAAA
>CAJOPI010000009.1 GCA_905236275.1 uncultured Lachnospiraceae bacterium
ATTGTTGAAAATAAAGGCTGGGCAACGGACGAGGATCTGGCGGATTATTTTGCGATAGGGCAGTGTACGCCGGGAGTTATCGCCGTAAATACCGCTACCTTTATAGGCTACAAAACGCGCGGGAAATCAGGCGGAGTTGCAGCTACTTTGGGAGTTGTATTTCCCTCGCTTCTTATAATAACGTCACTTGCAGGAGTTATATCAGTCTTTGCCGACAATATTTATGTGGCGAAGGCGTTTATGGGTATAAGAGCCTGCGTATGTGTACTTATATTAAATGCGATAATCAAGCTCTGGAAGAGTGCGGTCAATTCTAAAATTACGCTGACGGTATTTTTGTGCGGACTTATACTTTCGCTTTTTACGAAGATACCTCTCGTGTTTCTGATTATCGCAGACATTTTATTCGGCATAATTTTTGCCGCGCTTTCCGGTCGGCAGGGAAAGGCAGGTGAAAACTGATGATGCTCTTTTTACGGCTTTTCTTTGAATTTTTCAAGGCAGGTCTTTTTGCGGTCGGGGGAGGTCTGGCAACCCTTCCTTTCCTTTCCGAGATAGCTGATGAAACGGGATGGTTTACGCATTCACAGCTGGCGGATATGATAGCGGTTTCCGAGTCAACGCCGGGACCGATGGGGGTTAACTGTGCGACCTACGTGGGATTTGCAACGGCGGGACCGGCAGGTGCCGTAACTGCAACGTTGGGGCTTATAGCGCCCTCAGTAATCATCATACTTATAATTGCTGTTTTTTTGAAAAATTTTAAGGACAATCCCTTTGTGGTTTCTGTTTTCAAGCATCTGAGACCGCTCTCGGTTGCTTTGATCTGTGTGTCGGGAATTTCGGTGGCTAAAATAGCTCTTTTTAATGAGGGAGAAGGAGCACTTTACACAAGAATTTCATGGAAGGCGGTCATTCTTGCCGGACTGGTCTATCTTTTTTCGCAGGTCATCAAAAAGACTAAGGGACTGCACCCGATAGTATGGATAGGATTGTCGGCTCTTGCCGGTATTCTTTTCTTTTGACATTTGTTATGGTATGATAGGCTTTAAGGTTATTCGGAATTAATTTGAGGAGTTTGATGAGGATGAATAAAAAATATAATATAGCCGTTGCGGGAACGGGCTATGTAGGACTTTCACTTGCCGTTCTTCTTGCACAGAACAATCATGTAACCGCAGTGGATATTATACCCGAAAAGGTTGATAAGCTGAATAAGAAGATTTCACCGATTCAGGATGATTATATAGAAAGATATTTAGCGGAAAAGGAGCTTGACCTTACGGCAACGACCGATGGCAGGGGAAGCTATGCAAATGCTGATTTTGTAATAATCGCGGCACCTACGAATTATGATTCGAAGAAGAACTATTTTGATACCTCGGCGGTCGAGTCTGTGATTCAGCTTGTGCTTGATGCCAATTCAGACAAGTCTGAGGCAGAGCAGCCGGTAATGATAATCAAATCAACGATTCCGGTTGGATTCACAAAACATGTCAGGGAAAAGTTCAATACAAAGAACATTATATTCAGCCCTGAGTTTCTGAGGGAGTCAAAGGCACTTTATGATAACCTTTATCCTTCGAGAATCATTGTAGGAACGGATAGCAGTGATGAGAGAATAGACGGGGCAGCCCACACCTTTGCGAAGCTTCTTCAGGAAGGTGCAGTCAAGGAAAATATCGAAGTGCTTTTTACCGGATTTACCGAAGCCGAGGCTGTCAAGCTTTTTGCAAATACCTATCTTGCACTGAGGGTAGCTTACTTTAATGAACTTGATACCTATGCGGAGAGCAAGGGACTTGACACAGCATCCATAATAAAGGGCGTTTCTCTTGACCCGAGGATTGGGGATTTTTATAATAATCCGTCCTTCGGATACGGCGGTTACTGTCTCCCGAAGGATACCAAGCAGCTTCTTGCCAACTATGCTGATGTGCCGGAAAATCTTATCGAGGCCATTGTTGAAAGCAACAGGACAAGAAAAGATTTCATAGCGGACAGAGTTTTGGAGATAGCCGGATACTATTCCTATACCGGAAGCGGAAATACGGCAAATACCTATGACAACCATGCAGAGAAATCCGTAACTGTCGGGGTTTACAGGCTTACGATGAAGAGCAATTCCGATAATTTCCGCCAGTCCTCGATACAGGGTATAATGAAGCGTATCAAGGCGAAGGGAGCAACTGTCATTGTTTATGAGCCAACACTTGAAGATGGCTCGACCTTCTTTGGAAGCAAGGTTGTGAATGATCTTGAAAGGTTCAAGAAGGAAAGCCAGGCTATCATTGCAAACCGCTATGACAGTGCACTTGACGACGTAAGTGAGAAGGTTTACACAAGAGATTTGTTCCGCAGGGATTGATAATTAGAGATCAGAGGAGAATAAGAAATGGAAAAAACGAACCCTATCGTAACGATAACAATGGAAAACGGTGATGTGATGAAGGCAGAGCTTTATCCTGAAATCGCACCCAATACAGTAAACAATTTTATTTCGCTTATAAATAAGAAATATTATGACGGAATAATTTTTCACCGCGTAATTGCAGGATTTATGCTTCAGGGAGGAGATCCGACAGGTACAGGAACAGGCGGTCCGGGTTACTGTATTAAGGGTGAGTTTTCTCATAACGGATTCGAAAACAACCTTCATCATGGTCCCGGAGTGCTTTCGATGGCAAGGACAATGATTCCTGATTCGGCAGGCTCACAGTTTTTCATCATGCATAAGGATGCACCTCATCTTGACGGCGAATATGCTGCTTTTGGAAAGATTACAGAGGGGATGGACGTTGTAAACAGGATTGCTGAGGTAAGCACAGATTTCAGCGACAAACCCACTGTAGAGCAGAAGATGGCAAGTGTGACGGTTGAGACTTTTGGTGAGACTTATCCTGAACCGGAGAAGCTCGCAGATATCTAATCAAGCCGATGGAAAAACTTTTTGGTACTGACATAAGGGTCGGTACTGAAAAGTTTTTTCGCCTTTTTATGGCATCAGCCGTAGGATGGAATTATGGAATTTAAGCATATAGTAAAAAGAGTGGAAAGCGGAAGCATCGCTGAGGAAATGGAAATAGAGGCCGGTGACGAGATAGTTTCCATAAACGGGAAAAAAATCGAAGACATTTTTGATTACCAGTATTTTACGGAAGACGAGCATATACTCGTACTGGTCAGAAAAAAGAACGGCGAAGAGTGGGAACTGGAGATTGACAAGGACGAGGATGAGGATCTGGGCATTGAGTTTGAAAACGGGCTCATGGATAATTACCGTTCCTGTCATAATAAATGTATTTTCTGCTTTATTGACCAGATGCCGAAGGGAATGAGAGAGAGTCTTTATTTCAAGGATGACGATTCGAGACTTTCGTTTCTGCAGGGGAATTATATTACTCTTACGAATATGTCGGAGCACGACATTGACAGGATAATAAAATACAGGCTCGGGCCTATAAATATTTCATTTCAGACGACCAATCCGGAGCTCAGATGTAAGATGCTTAATAACCGTTTCGCGGGAGAGGCGCTTAAAAAGGTTGACAGGCTTTTTGAGGCGGGAATCAGTATGAACGGGCAGATAGTTCTCTGTAAGGGAGTGAATGACGGAAGGGAGCTTGAACGCTCGATTTCGGATCTGTCAAAATATATCCCCTGTCTGGAAAGTGTATCTGTGGTGCCTGTAGGTTTAAGCCGTTTCAGGGATGGTCTTTATCCGCTGGAGCCTTTTACAAAGGAAGAGGCGAAGGAAGTGCTTAAGACCATTCATTCCTGGCAGGATAAGATTTATGCCGAACATGGCACGCATTTCATTCATGCCGGGGATGAGCTGTATTTTCTTGCGGAAGAGCCGATACCTGAGGCTGACAGCTACGATGGCTATATACAGTATGAAAACGGTGTCGGAATGGTCAGAAGCTTCATAGATGAGTTCGAGGAGGAGCTTGAAGGGCGAGCGGCAGACGCATCGATAAGGCGGGAAATATCCCTTGTCGGCGGGATGATAATGAAGAGGACTAAGGATGAGCTTCTGGCAAAATTAAATAAGAAGTTTCCGAACATTGCGGTTCATAACTATGCCATCAGGAATGATTTTTTCGGAGAGAGGATTACGGTTACGGGGCTTCTCACTGGCAAAGACATTCTTGCACAGCTTGAAGGACAGCCTTTGGGCGAAATGCTTTATCTTCCGGTGAATCTTCTGCGCTCGGGTTCGGAGACGCTGCTTGATGATATCACAGTCAGCGATATTTCGCGTGCTTTACAAGTACCTGTCGATATTGTAGAATCAGATGGACGTGATTTTGTAAGGAAAATCGTTGGTGATTGATCCTTAAAATTGATAGTAAACTTTCATGCACGGCTTGCGCCGCGCGCCACCATGCCTGAAAGGGAATTGCTCCGCAGCTTTGCTGCTTCCGCAATTTCCGCCCTGTATTCGCGTTCCGGCTTATCAGCCTTCACGCTCATACAGGTCAGGTTTCCACGTATCCAATCAGAATTGCGCGCAAGCGTGCATTCTGTTGGCTACGGGAAACACTTTCAGAGTAAAATTGTAATAGTTAAAAATGAGGTAATTAATGAGCAGACCAATCGTTGCTCTCGTAGGGCGTCCGAATGTGGGTAAATCAACCCTTTTCAACGTGCTTGCAGGAGAGCGTATTTCAATAGTAAAGGATACCCCCGGTATAACAAGGGACAGGATTTATGCCGATGTGAACTGGGGAGGACGTGATTTTACGGTAATAGATACCGGTGGAATCGAGCCTGATTCCAAGGATGTGATACTTTCGCAGATGAGGGAACAGGCAGAAATTGCCATTGACAGTGCGGACGTGATAATCTTTTTAACCGATATAAAAATGGGAATTTCCGATGCGGACGACAAAGTTGCTGATATGCTCAGACGTTCAAAAAAGCCTGTTGTTCTTGCTGTAAATAAGGTTGATAATTTTAAACAGCAGGAGCTGGAGGTTTATGAGTTTTACAATCTTGGAATGGGTGATCCGGTGGCTATTTCGGCAGGTCAGAAGACGGGAATCGGAGACCTTCTTGATGAGGTGATAAAGTTCTTCCCCGAAAAGGAAGCAGGTGAGGAAGAGGACGACAGACCGAGGATCGCAATCGTCGGAAAGCCTAACGTCGGTAAATCATCTATCGTAAACAAGCTTCTCGGAACCAACAGGGTTATCGTTTCGGATATTGCAGGAACCACAAGGGATGCCATAGATACGGAGATCATACATGATGGCAAACCTTATGTGTTCATTGATACGGCGGGCTTAAGACGCAAGAACAAGGTGCATGACGAGCTTGAACACTATATGATTTTGAGGACGGTCAGTGCTGTGGAGAGAGCTGATGTCGTTATGATCGTTATCGACGGAAAAGAGGGCATAACCGAGCAGGATGCGAAGATTGCGGGAATTGCGCATGACAGGGGCAAGGGCTGTATCGTCGTTGTTAACAAGTGGGATCTTGTCGAGAAAAATGACAAGACCATGAACGAGTACAGGAAGAAGATTTTCTCAACGCTGTCATTTATGCCCTATATGGAGATAATGTTTATTTCGGCAGAAACCGGACAGCGGATGCACAAGATTTTCGAGGAAATCGACATGGTTATCAATAACTGTGCGATGAGGGTGCAGACGGGTGTCCTGAATGAAATCATGACAGAGGCTGTGGCTCTGAATCAGCCGCCGTCAGATAAGGGAAAGCGTTTAAGACTTTTCTATATGACTCAGGTATCTGTTAAACCGCCGACGTTCGTTATATTTGTTAATGATAAGGAGCTTATGCATTTCTCCTATACGAGATATATAGAGAATAAGATAAGGGAAGCGTTTGGATTTTCAGGAACGCCGCTAAAATTTATTATAAGGGAACGAGGGGAAAAGTAACTATGTTAGCGAGAGTATGTTGTGTGTTGATAGGATATTGCTGTGGTCTTTTGCAGACAGGATATCTTTATGGAAAATTAAAGGGGATAGATATACGTTCGGTCGGTTCCGGAAATGCCGGAACTACCAATATGCTGAGAACGCTGGGACCGGGCGCGGGACTCATTACCCTTCTCTGCGATGCGCTGAAGACGGTCATCGCAATGTTTTTATCATGGCTGATATTTCATAACAGTTATCCTGAAATGGCAGCACTTCTCGGACTTTATGCAGGAGCAGGTGCGGTTCTCGGACATGATTTCCCCTTCTACATGAATTTTAAGGGGGGTAAGGGAATCGCATGTACCGCAGGGCTTGCCATAGGACTGCATGAGCCGATAATACTTGTTCTTGGGATTATAACCTTTTTTACAATATTTTTTACAACACATTATGTATCACTTGGCTCTCTTATGATTTATCTTGGTCTTGTTGTTGAGTCGATAATCATGGGTGAGATCGGCTATGGAAGTATCGGAGCCATGAGCTTTGCCAACAGGATTGAATTTTACATAATACTCGCGCTTCTGATGGCTCTTGCCTATTATCAGCACAGGGCGAATATCGTAAGGCTTTTCAAAGGCTGCGAGAGAAGGACCTATCTCAGCAAGGAGAAGAATCAGGCTGAGGCTGAACGTTATAAAAAGATGATGGAAGAAAGACAGGCTTGAATATGGCAGAAATAGGAATGATAGGAGCCGGCAGCTGGGGAATGGCACTGAGCTGGCTTCTGGAGAATAACGGACATCAGGTGACTATCTGGTCGGCAAGGGAAAATGAGATAAAGAGGCTGAGGGAATCGAGAGGTAATGAGGATAAGCTTCCGGGAGTCATTCTTCAGGAGGAGGTATCTTATACAACAGACCTGAAGGAAGCCTGCTCAGACAAGGATATAATCGTCATGGCGGTTGCTTCGCCCTATGTCAGGGAAACGGCACGAAAGATGAAGGACTTTGTACGATACGGGCAGCTTATCGTCAGTGTTGCAAAGGGAATAGAAGAGGATACGCTCAATACCCTTACCATGATAATAAACGAGGAGATTCCGCAGGCTCAGACTGTAGTGCTCTGTGGACCGTCCCACGCTGAAGAGGTCGGCAAGGGTATGCCTACGCTTGTGGTTGCGGGTTCTGAGAATGAACGTGATTCAGCCTTTGTCCAGGATATATTTATGAGTGATGTTTTCAGGGTCTACACCTCCACAGACCCCTACGGCATGCAGATAGGAGCAGCATTGAAGAATGTCATCGCTCTTGCTGCCGGGATTATGGACGGAGTCGGATATGGCGACAATACAAAGGCGGCACTTATAACAAGAGGCATTACCGAGATTTCAAGGCTTGGCGTTGCGGCAGGCGGTGAAGAGTCTACTTTCTATGGACTGACCGGCGTAGGAGACCTGATTGTTACCTGTGCATCCACTCATTCAAGAAACAGGACCGCGGGTTATCTCATAGGTCAGGGAAAGAGCTATGATGAGGCGATGAGCGAGGTCAAACAGGTGGTAGAGGGCGTTTATTCCGCCAAATCTGCCATGCAGCTCGCGAAGAAGTTCAATGTAGAAGTTCCTATTATTGAGCAGGTAAATGCGGTTCTCTTTGAAGGGAAAAATCCGAAAGAAGCAGTTTTTGATCTGATGTGTCGGGACAAAAAAGAAGAATGAGATTTTTGAAAGTGACGTTGTAGATAATGAACATATGTTATAGTAAACGCAATAAATAATTGCGTTTACTATAATGCTCCGCAAGGATGCGTCCGGATTTTACAAGGTAATATGCCGCTTTCA
>CAJOPI010000010.1 GCA_905236275.1 uncultured Lachnospiraceae bacterium
ACAAATGAAATCGGGGAAAAAATGTACGACCTTTGCGGTCGTATTTTTCCTATATGCAGAAGTATAACGGGAGACGGAGTCAGGGAGACCTTTAAGATTTTGCAGGCGGAAATTCCCGATATTTCTTTTGAAATGCACGAGGTTCCCACAGGGACGAAGGTGCTTGACTGGACGGTGCCGAAGGAATGGAATATCAGGGATGCTTATATCGAAACACCCTCGGGTAAAAGGATTTGCGAGTTTAAGAAGTCCAACTTAAATATACTGCACTATTCCCTGCCGATTGACAGAATTATGCCACTGTCGGAACTGAAGGAGCACATCACGACACTGCCGGGCCAGCCGGATCTTGTTCCCTACGCATCAAGCTATTATAAGGAGCGATGGGGCTTCTGCATGACGCATAGGGAATTTGAGTCACTCGAAGAAGGGGACTATCATGTTTTCATCGACTCAACTCTCGAAGAGGGCAGTCTGACCTATGGCGAAATCCTGATAAAGGGTGAGACTGACGAAGAGATAATGTTTTCGAGCTACACCTGTCATCCTTCGATGGCAAATAATGAATGTTCGGGGCCTGTGCTTCTTACGGCACTTGCCCGTCATATCAAGGATATGCCGAAGCGGAGGTATTCCTACAGGCTCGTACTTGCACCGGAGACGATAGGAGCCATAACCTATATCAGCCGGAATCTAGAGGAGCTAAAAAGTCGTGTGAAGGCGGCTTTCAACCTGACCTGCGTAGGAGACAACAGGACTTATTCGCTGGTTCATTCGCGCTATGCCGATACACTGGCGGATAAGATACTGACTAATGTGCTTAAAAATCATTATCCTGATTACAAGGACTATTCGTATCTGAAGCGTGGCTCTGATGAGAGACAGTATCAGGCACCGGGGGTTGATATCCCGATGGTATGCTTCTGCCGCTCGAAATATCATGTTTATCCCGAATACCACACTTCCGCCGATGATATGTCAGTCATATCACCTGAGGGGCTTCAGGGCTCGTTCGAGGTGATGGTTAAGTGCATAAATGCGCTTGAATACAATCATTATTACAGGGTGCAGACCCTCGGTGAACCGCAGCTCGGCAAACGCGGGCTTGTACCTACTATGTCTTCGAAGGATACGTATAAATCAACCCTTGCGCTGAAGGATCTGATAGCTTATGCCGACGGCAGGAATGACCTTATCGACATCAGCAATATCATCGATGTGCCCCTCGAAGTGCTCTATCCGCTGATTGACAGTCTGCTGGACTGCGGGCTTTTTGACTATGAAAATTAAATATTATATTCTGCCGGTATTAGTTCTGTTAGCAGCAGTATTTTTATCATGGATAATTCCACAGGAGCGGACAGTATACTTTGACGGTCTTGAAGAGATAAGCGATGAAACGGAATATTTCAGCCTGCCGTCAGGCGAATTCAGCATAACTTTCAGTTATATTTCGGATACGGAGAACAGGGCTGAGATTTATCTGCCGCAGATGGAGGTCCTTGAACTGCCTTCTACTGGAGGAACTGAGGGCAGCAGGACCTATGAGTTCAGCCTGAAAAGGGAACTTGATAACGGCATGGTTCGTTTTGCCGTTCCACAGGGAGAGGATTTCAGCCTGAAGGAAATCAGGATAGATGCCGGGGATTTCATAACGAGAGACGTTCTTGTTCCTTATTTTCTGATTGCGGTCATGATTGCTTCGGCTTTGCTCTTTATCGGGAAAATGAAGAGCGGGAAGCCTTTTGGCAGGGAAGAAATCTTCACGTTTGCTGCACTTTCGGTTATATTCGTAATAAGCTCTGCACCATGGATTTTTTCTTCGGAGATATTCAGGGGAAGCGATACAAGAGACCATCTGCAAAGGATAGAGGGCATGATGTATGGGCTTGAAGCCGGACAGTTTCCGGTGATAGTATATCCGAACTGGTGCAATAATTTCGGTGAACTGGGAATACTTTATCCGAACAGTTTTCTCGTGATTCCCGCGCTTCTCAGGCGGGCAGGCCTGTCAATGCCGGTGGTTTACAGACTTTTCATGGCTTCGATATGCCTTATACAGACAGTATTTATTTATATTTCTTCGAAGGTGATTCTTAAAGACAGACGTGCTTCGCTTATAGCGTCAGCGATTTACTGCCTTACACCCTATCTTTTGTATAATATGTATCAGAAGGGGACGGCGGCAGGAAAATCAATGGCGGCGGCGTTTATCCCGCTGCTCTTTGCCGGTATTTACAGTATAGTACGTGATGAAGGGACAAAGAAAAAATGGTATTTTATACCGATTGCCTTTCTGGGGATTTTTCAGTCGCACGTGGTTTCGACCTTTTTTACAGCCTGTTTTATTCTGCTTATTGGTCTGTCTCTTTTCAGGGAGCTTTTTTTGAAAAGGGAAAATCTGATCGCACTTTTGAAGGCTTTTGTCCTGACGATACTGTTAAATATTGGCTTTTTCATTAGTTTTTTATATTATTATTTTTCGGACTGGGACAGGAGCAGGCTTGAATGGAGGGATTTCTTCGCAGGCCTTCTTGACTGGGATAAGCTAAGGGGCGACGGAATAAGTTTTTTTCTGCCTGTGCTTGCGGTGGTCGCAATAGTCCTGCTTTTTTCGGGCTTTATCAGATTCGAGGATAAGCTGGAGAAAAGGCTTTTTGTGGCATTTGCGATAGTGGGAATAGTTTTCTACTGGCTGCAGACTCCCTTATTTCCATGGAAGCTGCTCTGCGAAATTACTGCGGTAAAGACACTGACGAATCTGATACAGGCACCGCACCGCTTTATACTTTACTGCTCTGCACCGGCGGCTTTCTGGATTGGAAAAGCCTTTTTGCCCGGCATTACGGCGGACGGAAGGAAAAAGCTTATCCGCTTTGCGGCAGGGGCTCTGGCAGTAGCAGCGGTATTTTACGGAATTTTCATTCAGTTTGAGGAATATTATGGTAAAAAGCTTTTGCTGAAGGGGATTTTTGGAAATATTTATACAAGGGTTTCGATGGATTATCTGCCGAGTGGGACTACGGAAGAGGATTTTCATTCGGATACGGGCAGGGTGTCTGATGAGTCGAGGATTGTATCTATTTATTATGAAAAGGAGAATGCTGTCTGCACTTATCTTTATTCCTGTGACTATGAGGGCGAATACGCCGAGTTCCCGCTTCTTTATTATGAGGGCTACGAGGCATATAACGCTGACGGGGAAAGGCTTGAGGTGTTCAAAGGGAACGGCAGCCATGTGAGAGTTTACCTCGAAAAAGGAGAGAATAAGGTCATAAGTGTGAGTTTCAGGACAAAGAAGATTTTTACACTTTCCTATATATTCTCGATTTTGGTGGGATTTATATTTGCCGTATTTATCATTAGAAAAGGACAGGCTCGTTAGGAGTCCTGTCCTTTATAAGTGCAGACCTTTCGGCTTCTGTTGTTTTTGACATCATCATAAATAATCTCAAAGGTCTTTCCGATTTCGATGGTCTTCATGGGGATATCGTTTATTTCGTAGCGTCTTGCCGCACCCGCCTTTATGAAATCCTCCTCAAAAGGATAAATTGTCACGAAAATATCGGCATCGAGGTCGCGGACGTTCATGCTGTAGGTGCGTTCGGTCTCGACACCGTTTTCGTCAATATAGCCTGCGGTAAAGTCCTTTAGGTAACGGTAGGGTACTCCCACCAGCTCTTCGACATAGTGAACGAAGGTATAGGAGTGCTGGCATTCCACGTCGATAAAAACGTTCTTGGTATTGTGGGTTCTGCAATAGTCAAAAGGTGAGTCTGCCCCGAAGGAGCTCTTATTCGTAAGAGAGCAGAGATAATCAGCATCCCTGCCCCATACCGCAAAAGAATAAATCGGATGCTGTGTCCGCCTGAAATCGCTTCGCTTTAACGCCGCTTTTCCGATAACTCCCGTCTTGCAGGGGGTCTTTTTTATATCAAAGGTTTTCCCCTTGCAGAAATCCCAATTGAAGGTTGGTATAAGTATCGTCCCTTCTTCGCCGATGACATCAATTATCCCGTCAATAAGCACGCTCGTATCGTGGTCGTCTTCATGTTCAATGCAGGAATAGAGAAGGGTCTTGACATCTGATGATAGCCATACGCTGTCGCCCTTTTCGAGCCCGAAGTATTTCGGGATATCACGTAATTTAACATAGTTATTCATATAATTCGTTTCCTTTTTCTTAGTGAAGATTTTTGTAAAGTATTGTGAAACACAGTTATTTCCACAAACCATCAAAAATACTTTTTGATGGTTTGCGGAAATAACGTCATTTTTCAAAAGTCATTTACACATAACTAATAAATATTTTTACACCATTATATCACAGATATGTTATAATCGCTTTTGAAATAGATTTTTATGGAGGAAGATTTTTTGAACCGCGAAGAAATATTTGAAAAGATAACAGAAATATTCAGAGAAGAATTTGACGACGATACGATAGTTATAGTAGATGCGACAAATGCAGAGGATATCGAGGATTGGGACTCGCTTGCACATGTGGAGATAGTTATGGAAATGGAAAAAACCTTCGGGCTGAAATTCAATCTAAAAGAAGTTGGAAAACTTGCAAATGTCGGGGAAATGGTTGACCTTATCGAAAGGAAATTAGCTGAGAAATGAACCATTACAGGTATGAAGAACTTGAAATAGGGCATAAGGAAAGCTTCGAAGTTGAAATAACAGAAGAAATGCTCGATAGCTTTCGGAAAATAACGGGTGACTTAAATCCGCTGCATAA
>CAJOPI010000011.1 GCA_905236275.1 uncultured Lachnospiraceae bacterium
ACTGCTGTCGTAGGTTCTGCAAAGATAAAGGAGCGAACGTTTTATCCAGTCCTTATCATAATAAAGCTGCAGCTCGATGTCGATGTTCTCGTTATTATTGAGAGTGACCAGTACATCGAGGATTATTTCGTTACTGACTGCTTCATCAATCTCTATAGGATTTTGAAGTGTAATATCCTTTACATCAGACGGATTTAGTCCTTTGGCAGCGCATATGAAAGATTTGAGCGCCTTCTTGGATGTCTGCATGACATGATGAAACATTAGATCATTACGCAGGGTAATGTCAATGGGACCTGTTGCCAGGCTAAAAGATAATTCTTCCAAAATAAATTAACCTCTTCTTTCTAAAGGAATTCCCTTGATTTGTTATAGGATTTGTGGAACTGCTTTGCCGGCTGCGGTTCCAAAGAAAAGTGTCCTTAAAGACAAGACGAAAAGTATGATAACACATTTGTATACATAATGCAACAAGAAATATTAACAAGAGGAACTTGAAAATGAACATGAGAATCTGCCCTGCCAAAAACTTTCATACGAAACACGCAGTAAATGCGTGTTTCTGATTGATGGTTTCAAAATATATACATTTTGACGTATGGACATATGAACAAATCAAATATGAAAATCAGATTCATCAGAGTAATAGTTTTCTTTGCTGATAAGTGAGAGCAATGTCTGCAAAGGGTTTCCACCGGAAGAGAGTGCGTATACAAGCCGGTTTTTCTGCTTTCTGAAATAATCCATAACTATAGAGTATTATACTGATTTACCTGAGCCTCGCAAGCCAACCCCGGAGTTCTTGTGAATGGACTTATTTTTATGCTGCTCATACTGGAATTCTCCTGTTGTGATTAAAAATATGTTTTGTGATTATTTGTGATTAAATAAACATACTTGTGATTGTCTGTGATTAAAATATAGCATAAAAAACTATATTTTGAACAGGTCTTTACTTATACAATCTTCCCGTCGCTTATCCGTATCTGCTTATCCGCATAAGAGGCAAGATGATCGTCATGGGTTACCATGACGAGGGTCTGTCTGTCTTTTTTTACAATTTCCTGCATGAGCGATAGCATTTCGCCGGCTGTACGGGAGTCAAGATTTCCGGTGGGTTCGTCTGCGAAGATTATTTCGGGGTGTACGACCAGAGCCCTTGCGATTCCGACTCTCTGCTGCTGACCGCCCGACATTTCATTTGGTCTGTGGGTCATGTATTTTTCGAGTCCTACGTGTTTAAGTGCCTCGATAGAGCGCTTCTCCCTTATCTTTTTGTCAATGCCTCTGAAGCTTAAAGGAAGAGCCACATTTTCTATGGCATTCAGGGCAGTCATAAGGTTGTAGGACTGAAAGATAAATCCTACGTGTTCACGTCTGAAACGGACCAGTTCCTTTTCGTTAAGCTTCTCTATGTGCTTTCCGGCTATAACTATCTTGCCTTTACTGGGCTTTTCCAGTCCTGCCATCATGTTAAGAAGGGTGGATTTTCCGGAGCCGGAGGTTCCGACTATGGCGACAAATTCACCCTTCATTATGTCGAAGCTGACTCCGTTCAAGGCATAAACCTTTTCGAGTCCGCTTTTATATATCCTGTATAAATTTTCTACATGTATTACCGGTTTTTCTGAAATTTTATCCTGCATAGTCTTAATCTCCAAAAAACTTATGATGAAAGTAAAATTCTCATCAGCTTCCGCACAGCTATTATAGATTATAATAATAAAAAAATCCTTAATAATCTTAAAAATGAAAAAAATTAACATGAGGAATAAAAAAACAAACATTTTGCATATAAATCCATACAAATCTGAATTTTTATTAACCAAATTGTAAAGTTTCTTACTTGAATGTATCCGACTAAAAACAGATAATATATAAAAATACTGTTAAGAATCTGAAATCGCTGTGCACATTTACTGGACAAGGAGGCGAAAAAGAGGCATCGGAAAACACAGGATTTATGGTATCGAGACAGAAAAAAGAGGATCGTGGTCGTGAAACGGTCTCTTAACCTATGGATAATGGATAAGAAAGGTGGATTTGTAATGCGAAACAGGCGTTATAAGAAACTGATGTGTGCTTTTCTTGCAACTGCTATGGTTGTTTCCACACTTCCCGGAACGGCAGCTCCGGCATTTGCAGAGGAGAATACGGAGAGCACTGATGAAACACAGAGCTCAAACGGCTCGGAAGAAAGCAATGAAGAGGCAGAAGAGGAAAATGAAGCAAAGCTCATTGCTGAAATGGATTTTGACTCTGAGAGCCTTGATTGTGCGGAGGGAGCTAATATTTCCCTTGCGGGAGGAACAGAGAACTATAGTGAAGACACTGAGAACGGAGAGGGAAGGTCTTTCTATTTTGACGGAAGCACCTACCTTGATGTGACGGATGAGGACGGAGAGAGCCTTTTAAGCGGACGTGACGAACTGACTATTTCCTACAGGAGCAAGCCTGCGAAGACTGCAACAGGAAGCTGGCCGTTTTTTGCCGCTAAAGATTCTACGGCACGTTCGGAGTCGAATCTCCATTATATAGGTGTTCTGGATGGAACCGATTCACTTACGGCAGAACGTTTCGGACAAAGCAGAACAACCTCTATAGCGGCTTCATCTTCATCGGTATGGAAAAACGTTACCATCGTATATGAAGAAGATACGACGACAGTTTATATAAACGGTAAAAAGAAGAGCTCCAAATCAGGCTGTGAGTCAATGTCCGAGGTTTTGGGCGACAGCAGCATCTTTCAGCTTGGAAGAGCTAACTGGAGCAGTAAGGGAGAATACTTCAAGGGCTATCTTGATGAGATAAAGGTTTATGACGGTGCGCTTGACGCAGAGACTATCGCGGAAAAGGATGCACTTGAGAGCAAGAAAAGCTCGGAAACCGTTTCCTATGACGGAAATGATACGGAAGCCAAGGGAGAAGTAGCAGGTCTTACGATAACAAAGGTATCGGAAATAGATACTTCTGATATGCAGGTTTCCCTTGATTCGGAGGATGAACTTCCTTCCAGGGTTGAAGTTACGCTTTCCAATGGAAAGAAGAGAGATGCTTATATCAGCTGGACAGAGACGAAAACTCTTGAACATACAAGTTCTGTTTCGGGACTTTCAGCAGGTAAGCATGAGTTTACGGGAAGACTTTCCTATTATCCGAGTCCTCTTGTAAGCGAAAAGGCTGATCCCTACATCGTACTTAATGAAGAGGATGGCTATTACTATATGACTTCGTCATGGCCTGCTTACGGAAGTGTGAATGACGGTTATGACAGGATAGCACTCAGACGCTCGAAGACCCTTTTGGGACTTCAGGATGCGGAAGATGTCGTTATCTGGAGAGCAAACAGTTCAGGCGAACTCAGTAAGCATATCTGGGCTCCCGAGCTTCACAAGGTTGGGGATAAATGGGTTGTTTATTTTGCAGGTACCTGCAATGACGGTCAGTGGTCTATCGGAGCACACTGTCTTGTATGTGAAAGCAGCGACCTTATGGATTCCTCGAACTGGGAGCTTGCAGGTGAATCAGGACGTATGCTTACTAAGGATGGAAGCAGCGCTACCTATTTTGACGGAAGTGCTTTCTCGCTTGATATGACCTATTTTGAAAATGAGGATGTCAGCGGAAACAATATAGGTTATGTCGTATGGGCATACAAGCCAAGTGCATCGAACCTTATGATCGCAAAGGTTGACATGGAGAAGCCCTGGCAGCTTCTTACCGATCCTGTGACCATAGCAGTTCCTTCGTATTCATGGGAATCAACGACAAATACCGTTAATGAAGGTCCTGCGGTTCTTAAGAATGGCGACAATATTTACATTGCATTCTCGGCAGACGGAACAGGAGATGAGTATAAGGTTGGTCTCCTTACGGCAGACAATGATTCAGACCTTCTTGACCCTGACAGCTGGACAAAGGATGATGAGCCTATTCTTTCATCGGATGACCTTGCGAACCTTGATGAATACGGTCCCGGTCATAATTCCTTTACGACTGATGAAGACGGAAATGTAGTCATCGTTTATCATGCAAGAGACGAGAAATGTCATGAGGATAAATGTGATTATGCTGACAAAGATCCGCTCTACGATCCCTGCAGAAATGCTGAGATTAACTATGTAAGCTTTGATAAGAACGGAAAGCCCGTATTAAATGAAACTGCTGCAAATCAGGCGGCTGACCTTGACCTTGATTATCGCCTTACGGTATATGTGGGTAATGATGCAGATCTTGTTGCGGCTGATGCGGATGCACTTGAAATTCCCAATTCTGACGACATCAGGGGAAATATTAGCCTTCCGGAAACCGGTGAAAACGGCTCGGCTATTGAATGGGAATCTTCAGATGAGACTATAGTAAGCAGTGTTTCAAAGAACGGAAAAGCAGCCGGTGTTGTTGCAAGACAGGCTGAAGATAAGGAAGTAACGCTCACAGCTTCGATTAGCAGAGGAAGTTCTTCTCTTACAAAGGTATTCCGTCTTACGGTAAAGGCAGAGGCTGAAGAGGTTGTTCCTGAAGATTACATCTTCGTTCATTTTGTCGGTGAGACCTATCCGACTTCTGATGAAGATGAGCAGATTTATTTTTCATCAAGTAAGGATGGCAGAAACTTCACAATCTTAAATGACGGTGAACCGGTTCTTACTTCTTCGATTGGTGAAGAGGGCATGAGAGATCCTTCGATCATCCGCTCACCTGAGGGAGATAAGTTCTATCTTCTGGCTACAGACCTTTCGATTTACACAAGAAATCTGACTGATTCAACACCCTGGCCGGAGTCAGGTGTTAATGGAAGCCATGCGATCGTTGTTTATGAATCGACCGATCTGGTAAACTGGTCAGAACCGAGACTTGTTGAAGTGGCAGCAGATAATGCCGGTATGGCATGGGCTCCCGAAGCTGTTTATGATGAGGATAAGGGCGAATACTTTGTATTCTGGTCTTCGACAAATTCTGATGACAATTATGATAAGCACAGGGTTTACTGCGCAACCACAAGAGATTTTTATACCTTCTCCGATCCTGAAATCTGGATCGATGAGGCATCTCACAAGACTATTGATACTTCGGTTATAAAGGTTGATGATTATTACTATCGTCTTTCAAAGAATGAGTCAACAGGCTATGAGTACCTTGAAAGATCGAAAGAGTTAAGAGGTGAATGGGAAAGCGTTGAGTCTTCCTTCCTTAAGAAAACAAGCGGTGTTGAAGGCGGTATGATCTACAAGCTCAATGCAGATGACGCAGCAGATGCTGACGTTGATGAGTACTGCATGATCCTTGACCGTTTTGCAACAAGCCAGGGCTATTTCCCGGCTACAACCACTGATATTTCATCAGGAGAATTTACAGCAGCAACAGATTATTCCTATCCTTCGAAGATGCGTCATGGTTCGGTTCTTCCGATCACTGCAAAGGAATATGAAGCATTACAGGAGAAGTGGGGAACAAGCGGAAGCACTGAGCTTCCTGAAGAAATCCTTCATGCCGGCTTTGACGGGGAACTTCCCGAAGGTGCGGAAATCGTGGGTTACAAGCTCAGCTCTTATGACGGGGATGCAGAATATGTTGAAGGTCACACCGGCGAGGATGGCGATAAGGCTATAAAGCTGTCTGACTATGGTGTAGAGCTTGCGAATAAAAATATAGGCGATAAATATACACTTTCCTTCTGGACAAAGCCTACAGGCTCGGTTGTAACTAACTCGGCAACAGTATTCTTAGGCTATCATAATCCGGAAAAGTGGCTTGCTATTTCAGGTGAAGGAAGCGCTTATAAGGTATGGACACGTGATCCGTCCAACACGAGCTACAACGGCTGGATAACGGTAGGAACAATTTCTCATGCGCAGAATGAGTGGAAGATGATTACTATTACCCAGGATGGCGAGACCGTAAGGGTATATGAGAATGGTGAGCTTTCAGTCAAGGGTAAGGCAACAGAGGCGCTTAACGGTGAGAATCAGGGAATCTATCTCGGTGCAACCAACTGGGACAGCATTTACAAGGGCTATATAGACGACCTTTATCTCTATGATGAAGTTCTTGATTCCGCTCAGGTTTACAGTCTTTACAGTGCTCTGACTCCTGAAGAGGTTCTTGAAAGAGACGGAATCACAGTCGCTGATTCCTTAAGCCTTAAAACAGGAAAGAGCGCAAGTCTTGAACTCAGCGTACCTTCAGCAGTTGAGGGTTATACTGTATCCTATGCTTCTTCTGATGAATCAGTTGCAGCAGTTGAGGATGGAGTAGTTACGGCAGTTGCAGTAGGTGAAGCGGAGATTACAACAAGCGTAACGCTCGGAGCAGTTACAAAGACTGCAAAAACAAAGGTTACGGTAGAAAGTTCGGATATAGTTAACGAAGAAACAGCAGTTGAACTTGATTTCAGCAATATTACAGGTTCGGTTATTCCTGATAAATCAGGTAATGGCAACAGCGCAGCGATAAAAGGTGGCGGAATTACAGTTGAAGACGGAGTGCTTAAGCTTACAAGCAATGGCTATGTTGCACTTCCTGAATCAATCATGGATGCCCTTAGCGATGAAGAGAAATTTACAATTGAGTGTACATTTACAAGGAACGCTTCCTGCGGAAGCAATGCATGGGTTTATTGCATAGGCTCGAATCCGAAGAGCACAGGAGATAACTATCTCTTCCTTTCACCTGCCTTTGGCGGAAGCACACTCAGATCGGGAATAAAGAACTCGTCAACAGAGATTCTCTACGATACGGGAATTACAACGACGGCAGGCAAGGAATATACCGCTGACATGGTATTCGATGAAGGTAAGGTAACACTTTACTTAAACGGAGTTCAGGTCGGCAATACGATTAACTCAGGCTACAGTATCGCAGAGATCATTAAGAACGGATGTAAGGATGATATTTTAGGTTACTTAGGAAAGTCCTGCTGGTCACCCGATCCGAATTACACAGGTACTGTTTCGAAGTTTGCAGTTTATAACGGAGCAAAGAGTGCAGAGGAAATACAGGAGCCTTATGCAGATGCATTCCAGAAGGAGTTTGAGAGTCTTCTTACTCTTGATGATATCCTGAACCGCAATGCGTCGGCTGATGAGATTTACTTCAACCTGAATTTCGTGGATGAAGTAAATGAGATGGAGGTTAAATGGGAATCCTCTGATGAGTCGCTTATCGCAGCAGACGGAACTGTAAACGGAAATGTAAAGGAAGATACAAAGGTAACGGTTACTGCTTCTGTTACGGAGGGAAATCTTACAGCATCACAGAGCTTTGAATTTACTGTAAAAGCTCCTGACAGAACGGAACTTGATGCCCTTCTTGAAGAGGCGGCAGAGCTTCTCGATATCGCAGTTAACCTGAATGATTCTCTTAAAGCTCTTAAAGAGAGCGTGGAGAAAGCAGAGAAGGCTGAAACGAAGACAGAGATTGCTGAGGCAGCAGAGGAGCTTCGCGCTGCAATAGAGGCAGTAGAAGCAGATACGGATTATCTTGATCCCTTTGCAAAGGTAGATGATTCTGCTTACAGTGAAGAAATTGCTCTTGAAAAGGGTGAGAGTCTTGAAATCATTAAGATTTCGGAGGATGCAGCTGATAATCTTACCGTTGCTCTTGACTCTTCCGATGAAGAGGTTGCTGTGGCAGAGGAGAACGATGGCAGCATAAGCGTTAAGGCTCTTAAGGTAGGAACGGCAGAGGTAAAGGTTACACTGACCTCAGTTTATGATGAATATCCGGTAGAATACCTGACAAAAGTAACAGTAACTGATAAGACAGATGTTGATGATGACAAGAAGGACGATAAGCAGGATACTGTTTCGGAAGACAAGACTACACCGAAGGCACCGGAGAACGGTATTCTCTCATCGGAGACAGCAAACCTTATCACTGCTAAGGTTAAGTATTATATCAGACCGGAATTTAAGGTTAAGAAATATGTCATTGAAAACAAGAAGCTTGTAAAGGTCTCAAAGAAGGGTAAGGTAACTGCGAAGAAATCAGGAACAACAACGGTTACGGCTGTGGGTAAGAACGGAGAAACAGCAGTTTACACAGTAACGGTCGAGGTTCCGAAGATGAAGAAGCTTACTGTCAAAGCAGCAGGAAGCTACAATATCTCGGAAATGCTTTCAGGCATTACTTATACAACGATTGATTCTTACAGTTCTTCGAAGCCTTCTGTAGCTGAGATTTCAAATGACGGAGTAATTACGGTTAAGTCTGCAGGTTCGGCAAGAATAACCGTAGTAATCGGAGGAAAGAAGTACAAGGCAACACTCAGGGCAAAATTTAAATGATGGAGGATTTCATAAATGAAAAACAGAATAGTTGCCGGACTGCTTACCCTTTCAATGATTCTGGGTGCGGCTGCAATACCGGCAGTTAATACATATGCAGCAGAAAAGGATATGGTTTCCCTCGTAAAAAGCAATGCGGGAAATCCTGTCCTGGGATTTGATGACAGAGGGGATCTCCTTTACGGAGGAGACCCCTCGGCACTGGTCGACGGGGATACGGTTTATATCTATGTCGGACATGATGCTTCGTCAGGCGACAGTTATGTAATGCCTGACTGGCGCTGCTATTCCACGAAGGACCTGAAAAATTTCACCTATGAGGGAACTATCCTCAGCATGACGGATATTAAATGGGCTGACAGTTCTTCTGCATGGGCAGGTCAGGTAATGAAGTATAAGGATAAATATTATTTCTATTACTGTGCTGAGAGTACTGCAAGCGGTGAAGGAAAATGTATCGGCGTAGCTGTAGCTGATTCACCGACAGGTCCCTTTAAGGATATAGGTGAGCCGCTTGTACTTGATTCCCAGACGACTGCAAGCCCTTCCTGGGGAGATATTGACCCGACGGCATGGGTTGAGACAGTTGACGGAGTTGAGCACAGATATGTGGCATGGGGAAATACAAACTACAATATTGCTGAGCTGAACGAGGATATGATATCCATAGCGGATATAAATGATGACGGAAAAATCACTGCCGTAACCGCAAGCGAGAGAGCTTCCGGTAAAGATGGTGATATCCTTGAGGTAAAGATCAACGGCATGACGGGCTCTGATTATTTCACAGAAGCCCCCTGGATTTACAGAAGACAGGACGCTGACGGAAATTATTACGGACAGTATTATCTCTTCTATGCAATGAACTGGAGGGAGAGAATGGCTTATGCCGTAACGGACGACCTGCTTTCTGAAAGCTATGAGTACGGCGGAACGCTGATGGAGCCTACGGCTACCTCGAACACAAACCACATGGCAGTAATTGACTTCAAGGGAAAGACCTATTTCATTCATCATAACGGTTCACTTCCCTGGGGTTCAGGCTTCAGAAGGGTTATAGCAATACAGGAGATGAGCTTCAACGAGGACGGAAGCATTGATTATATCGAAGAGACCTCTACCGGATTAAACGGTAAGACAAGCTCGATAAAGGACAGCGAGGGAAATCCGATAGCACATGAGAATTTCACCAATTCCCTTGCTGACAGCAAGTATCCTTATACGGAGGTGCCTGTTTCGGTTGATGCTGACGCTGAGGAGAATGATGCACTCTGGCAGATAGTTTCCGGCAAGGCTGACCCCGATAATGAGGCTTATGTTTCCATCGAATCCTACAATAAGCCGGGACTTTACCTGCAGGTTGATACTGACAAGGGCGTAACTATGGGACAGGATTATCAGAAGTCTTCATCGGATGGTTATACTGCTGATTCCAAGAGAATGACTTTCAAGACCTTAAAGGGATTTGATAGCTCGGTAAGCAACGGAGTGACCTTTGAAAGCGTTAAGTATCCGGGTTATTATCTGACGGTCAAGGATGGTGAGCTTTCGGTAAGCTCTGACGCAGAGGACAGCAAGTGCACTTTCAGCGTTTCAACCGGTATTGAGGAATCTGCAGCAGAAAAGGAAGTGAGCGGAATTGCTGTCAGAAAGACGGTAAAGGTTTACAGAGCCGGTTCGGAGCTGAAAACTGACGATATCAGAATAACCGTAAGCTATGACAATGGGGGAGTAAAGATTGTCCGCAAGGGCTTTACGGTTGACAGCTCTGCCGTTGATATGAGCAAGGCGGGAACTTATACAATAAAGGTAACCTACACAGACGATAATGGAAATGATATCAGCGGAAATCTTTCCATAAAGGTTGTAAGGTAAAACCTTTTATTAAGAAAATATTGTCTTATAAAAGCCGGAGAACCTGTAAAATACAGGTCTCCGGCTTTGTTTTTTACTTCTTTTTTTTCGACTTGACAAAGGAGATTATATATAATATTCTTATCAAAAGAGGTGACAAGACAGGTGTAAACATTCTGATTGCACTAACCTTGTCGGCGTACTTTGTTTGATGGAGGATATTATTATGGAGAAATTTAAAGAATTTTTGAAGAGAAAGGATATCGAAATCAGCCTGAAGCGTTATGGCATCGATGCACTTGGTGCTATGGCTCAGGGACTTTTCTGCTCTCTGCTTATCGGAACTATCATTAACACTATCGGAGCTCAGTTCCACATACCTGTTCTGACTGAGACGGCTGCAACCATCGGAGGAACAGACTATACGGTTGGCGGACTTGCAACGGCGATGAGCGGTCCGGCTATGGCTGTTGCAATCGGAAGCGCGCTTAAGTGCCCTCCGCTTGTGCTTTTTTCGCTTATATCGGTTGGCTTCGCGGCTAATGCGCTTGGTGGTGCGGGAGGACCTCTTGCGGTTCTCATTATTGCGATTCTCGCTGCCGAGATAGGTAAGGCTGTTTCAAAGGAAACCAAGGTTGATATACTTGTTACACCGCTTGTAACAATTCTCACAGGTGTTGCTTTTTCGGCTCTGCTGGCTCCGGCTCTCGGAAAAGGAGCAATGAAGGTTGGCGAGATAATTATGTGGGCAACGGAGCTTCAGCCTTTCATTATGGGTATTCTGGTATCGGTTGTAGTCGGAATGGCTCTGACACTCCCGATTTCATCGGCTGCAATCTGCGCTGCACTTAACCTCACAGGTCTTGCCGGCGGTGCTGCGGTAGCGGGCTGCTGCGCACAGATGGTAGGCTTTGCCGTTATGTCATTTAAGGAAAATAAATGGGGCGGACTTGTTTCGCAGGGTATCGGAACTTCGATGCTTCAGATGGGAAATATCGTAAAGAATCCCCGTATCTGGATAGCGCCCACGCTTGCCTCTGCGATAACAGGACCTATAGCGACCTGCCTTTTCAAGCTTCAGATGAACGGAGCGGCAGTATCGTCAGGCATGGGAACCTGCGGACTTGTAGGACAGATAGGAGTTTACACCGGCTGGGTAAATGATGTTGCAGCAGGAACTAAGGCAGCAATCACTCCTTTTGACTGGGTCGGACTTATTCTTATCTCCTTCGTTCTTCCGGCAGTCCTTACTCCGCTTATCAACGAAGTTTGCCGCAGACTTGACTGGGTAAAGGACGGAGATCTGAAACTCGCATAAAAATAAAAATGAAAAAACTGTCATGAATCTTCATGGCAGTTTTTTTACTGGATTTTTCCGGCGACCTGTAAGATAATGAAGTGGAATTGTCGAAATAGTGGGAGAGCGCCAATGGTTAATTATATTAAAATGATAATCGAAGAAGGAAGCATAACTGATGCGGCAAAGAAACTGAATATATCACAGCCTGCACTCAGCGCAAAGGTCAAGAAGATTGAAGAGGATTACGGCATCGAGATTTTCAGAAAAAACAGACGTCCCCTGTGTCTTACGGAGGAAGGGGAACGTTACATTGAATTTTTTGATGAATATGAACTTATCGAGAGGGAGTTCAAGCAGGATATTTCCAATCTCCGGAATCTGAAAACAGGCTCGATAAAGATAGGTGGCACACAGCTTTATGCTATGGCATTTCTGCCGAATGCGGTCAGGAAATTCAGAAAACTTTATCCTGATATAAATATCGAGATAGTGAACGGAAGTGTACCGGAGCTTTCGGAGCTTTTGATAAAAAGAAAGATAGATATCTTTGTATCAAGCCCCGGAAAGCGGGAAAAGACCTTCAGCTATGACCCTGTGACGGAAATGGAGCTCCTGCTCTGCGTTCCGGGAGAATATGAGGTAAATATAAAGCTTGATGCTTATATTGTCAGGGATTTGGACAGAATCGAAGATTATGAGCCTGTTGATATAAGCAGCTTTGAGGGACTGCCCTTCGTAATGCTC
>CAJOPI010000012.1 GCA_905236275.1 uncultured Lachnospiraceae bacterium
GCGAATTTCTTGCAGCAGGCAGCGGCAGGGGAACGGTTATACCGAAAATAAAGGAAGGCGGCATAAAATGGCATTTATCCATGGAACAGTTCTTCAAGACCGAGCCGCAGGCGGGAGACAGACATCCTGAAACTGCCTTGAAAGCGGCAGACCCCGGGATGGCTTATGTTTTTGAAAATACAAGGGGAAAGAAATGTCTTGTATTTTCAAATTCAAGAGAGGAGTGTGAGGCGGTCACGTCAACACTTCACAGCTATGCGGAAGCATTAAACGAAAAGGACAGGTTTCTTATACATCATGGGAATCTTTCGGCTTCTTTCAGGGAAACAGCAGAAGATTTAATGAAGCGCGAGGAAGAAAATCTTACGACCTGTACGACTGCCACGTTAGAGCTCGGAATAGATATAGGCAGGCTGGAGAGGGCATTTCAGATAGATGCGCCTTTTACTGTGTCATCATTTCTGCAGAGAATGGGAAGAACGGGCAGGAGAGAGCTTCCGCCCGAAATGTGGTTTGTAATGATAGAAGAACATGCCGAGTCAAGGGCGATGCTGCCTGAGACAATTCCCTGGAAGCTGATACAGGGGGCGGCACTGGTACAGATTTATTTAGAAGAGCGCTGGGTAGAGCCAATGAGGAAGGGACGTCTGCCCTACAGCCTTTTATATCATCAGACCATGAGCACTCTTGCGTCCTGCGGCGAGATGACACCTGCGGAGCTTGCTTCAAGGGTTTTGAGCCTTGACTATTTTAAGCTGATTAGTCAGGACGACTATAGAGAACTTCTGCATCATCTTATAGAAAACGACCATATCGAGCAGACAGAAAACGGTGGTCTGATAGTCGGGCTTGCCGGTGAGAGGGTGACGAATAATTTCAAATTTTATGCGGTATTTCAGGAGAATGAAGAATATTCAGTACGCTCGGAGTCGGAGGAGCTGGGAACTATAGTAAAGCCGCCGCCGGTGGGTGACAAGATTGCAATCGCGGGGCATGTCTGGGTTGTTGAGTCGGTTGATATAAAACGCCATCAGGTATACTGCCATAAGGTCAAAGGTCAGATACCGGCGTATTTCGGAGAGGTTCCGGGAGATATCAACACGCGAATAATGGAGAGAATGAGACAGGTCCTGAGAGAGGATAAGATTTATCCCTATCTTATGCCGAATGCAGTCGCAAGACTTGCGGAAGCGAGAGCCAATTCCGCAATATCGGGATTGACGGAAAAGCCGCTTATCTGCCTTGGAGGAAATATGTACTGCCTGATACCATGGCTTGGGACTTATGCCTTTTTAGCTCTTGAGAGGTTTTTAAGAATACGCTGTGGAAAGCGGCTGAAGCTCAAAGGCTTCGACTCAGCGAGACCGTATTATATGCAGTTTACAATGGGTGTTACGGAAGAGGAATTTTTCGCAATAGTTTACGATGAGATTGCGAAGCCCCTTGATCCTATGGAACTCCTTTTTCCAAAGGAAGTCCCGATTTTCGAAAGATATGATGAAATGCTGCCCGTATCACTTGTGCGGAAAGGCTTTGCCTGTGGTGTCCTCGATGTGGAGGGCATGAAAACGAGGGTAATGCAGTGGGCTCCGAATAAAGAAACCTTTGTCGTAAAATTATAAAATTTTTGTAAATTTAATAACGACCGTTAAGGATTAACATTTCTGAAGGCAGGGACATTGACTGAGTCCCAGCTTGCAGAGCTTGAAGATATCATACGAAAATCAAAATAATTTTTAGACTCATGGATGAGTAATGGAGTACAACGGAGGACAATGGAATGTCGAAATAAAAAAGGTGGACACGTTTATGTGACCACCTTTTTTTTAGAAATTATTTAACTCTAACTCTTGCGGAATATTTCTTTCCGTTGATTTCTATGCTGATCTTAGTTGAACCCTTTGCTTTAGAGGTAATCGTTCCGTCGGAGGCGATTTCTGCTACAGAGGTCTTGGAAGATTGCAGGTTGGAAATCTCAGCATATTTTGTTCCTGTAAGCATTTCCGAAAGGCTGAATACAGTTCCGGCTGTTACCTTGATGCCCTTCATTTTCGGCTTTTCGGCTGCGATATTGAATACTGCATTTTCGCCGTTTCTGCCTACAGCCGTAATTGTTACGTTACCGGCCTTCTTTACCTTTACCTTGCCGCGCTTGCTTACTGACACGATCTTTTTGTTGGAGATTTGGTATTTCTTTACTGAGAAGCCGGGATTCAGGAAATAGTTGGCTTTAGGTAAAAGAAGCCATTCTGTGCTTCCGGGTTCCAGTATCTTGTCAGCAGGTGTCTTCGGTGCAGTATTTTCAGAAGGTGTTGTTTCCTCATTTTCATCCGGAACAGGAGCTTCAGTCGGATCTTCGATACCGGGCTCTTCAGTAGGAGTCTCAGTCGGATCTTCGATACCGGGCTCTTCAGTAGGAGTCTCAGTCGGATCTTCGATGCCGGGCTCTTCAGTAGGAGCTTCAGTCGGCTCTTCTGTGGGTATTTCCGTAGGTGTCTCAGTAGGCTCCTCTGTGGGTTCTTCAGTAGGCTCCTCAATTACAGGTTCTTCGGAGCTTCCTCCGGTATAGCTCTTGTTTTCATAAATCTTTGCAACTTCGTCAGCGGTTATAGCTCTTGAATATACAGTGATATCATCAAGTTCGCCGTTGAAGTATTCGCCGCTTCCCCAGTTAGCCTTACCAATCTGGAGCACACCTTCATCCTCTGTTCCGAAGATATCCGAAAGAGCTATTGAGCTCTTTACCTTTGATTCAAGATTGCCGTTTACATAGAGAGAGGTTGCATTCTCTGTTGCAACAACAGTGATCATCTTCCAGTCGCTTGTTACAGAGGTCGTATTGTTTGTTGCTGAACGTGAGAAATTATCCATAAATCTCTGTACGGTTATACCCTTGTCGGAGATTGACGCGTTCTTTGAGCTGTCAATGATACCGAAGTAAGTTTCGGGATAGTCCGAAAGTGTTCCTGAACTTCCCCATTTCAGAGCGTTATCGTTAGGAGCCGCATAGAAAGCCCAACCCCTGTTAGCTGTTGAACTGTCTGTAACCTTGCTCCAGTAGTTGACTGCAAAGCTTTCCTTTCCTGCGAGAACTGCCTTGCCGTCCTCTGTTGTCAGATTGAGCCACTGCTTATCAGAAGATGAAAGGGAAATAGCCTTTTCTCCCGGAAGCTCGTTATCTACTACTGTATAACCGTTCTCTGCCTCAACCTTCACGCCGTCGGCTTCAAGAACATCATCACCGTTAAAGCTTAAGTTGAATATAGCAGAATCCTTGAGTGAAACGCTTGTGTCGATATCATCACTGAGTGCGCTCTCGCCCCATTTCTTCTCGATCGCCTCATATTCTGAGTCGGTTATGGGAATAACCGTACCATGACGCATTGTCGAAGGGAATGAGTATTCATCAGAGGTAAGTGCTGTAAATTCACCGCTTCCGATATCATCCGTAACTGACGGGAAGTAACCGCCATTGCCGTATCTGTCAAGAAGCATACACCATTTATTTTCGCCGTTGAACTTGAAAATTGTACCGCCCTCAACACCGGTTGTTTTATTGAGGTAAGCTGACTTAACTCTTGTCCATTCACCGAGAAGTGAATCTGATTTTTCAAGTATCTCGAACTTTCCGCTTGCAGGATCGCCCTCATCAACAGCGGCACTGCTTGATGCTTCATCCTTTGAAAGCCTGTAGTAAACTGTTTCTCCGTTCTCTTCAACAGCAATTACGGAGGTATCGATTACGCTGATCTCATCTCCGGCGGTGTTGTGAAGCTCAATCCATACCTCGGGTTCTGAGAAGGTATAGAAGTCTCTGGTGGTTGCATAATAAATCTTCTGTACTGTGTAGTTATCGTCATCAACCTTTGAAGCCCAGAAAACCATGTATTCGCCGGTTTCCTCGTTGTAAACTGCTTCGGGAGCCCATGTACAGCCTGCGTCGTCTCTTGCAACCTGAACCATTCTCTGTTCGCCCCAGTTGACAAGGTCGGTTGACTCCCAGACCATTATTGACTTGCTGCCCTTTGTCTGTGCAGTGGTCCAGTCACTTGAAGCAATCTTTAAGTCGGTAGCGATAAGATAGAATTTATCACCTTCAGGAGAACGCATTATGAAAGGATCACGAAGACCTTTTTCGCCTAAGGTTGATTCTATCACAGGATCGCCGTCGTTCAGCATTTTCCATTCAAGTCCGTCTTTTGAATCTGAGAAGTAAATCTGCTCAGTTCCGGTAAAGTGTGCAAAAAGATAATGTGTCGTATCGGGTATTTCTGCCTTTGCCTTTACGTTAAGGGCGAACTTTCTTATAGCTGTTGCATCACCTGAAACAACATTTGCCGTAAGTATAACCTGCTCGTCTTTAGTGGGTCTTGTAACCACACCTGCGGCTTTGCCGTCTTTTTCGCTGTCAGTAATTATTTCAGGCTTCGATGACTCCCAAACTATCGATGAGCCTTTCTCACCTACGAGGGGAAGAGTGATATTTCCTCTGACTCCGTCATCAACGCCATTGATGGAAAGTGAAGCGGCATCTGATTTTACGATATCTTCATCTCCGCCAACGTTTATGGTCATTGTGTAGCTGTAGTCTTTTGTTTCTTTATACTCGGTGTTGCTGAATACCGGAATACCGTCCTCCGACCATCTTACATAAGCAAGGTAAGCATGTCTGCAGGGATCATAGAGGTCGTGTACGTTTGCGTAACCGCACTGCTCTGTATAACATTCATAATCGCGGGCATGATATACGATTATATCGTTGCCGTCCTTATCCTTTGTAAAGGAATTGTGTCCCGGACCATACTGATGATAGAGGTCTGATGACTGCAGGATAGGCTGTGTTGACTTTGTCCAGTTATTAAGGTCTAAAATGTCGCTGCCCTGCTCTGCCATCATAAGTCCCATGCAGTAGTTAGGTCCTGTTCCCGAAGCGGAAAAGGCTACGAAAATTTTATCCTCGGTCTGGAGTACAGCCGGTCCTTCGTTAACTATCTCGTCCTTCTTTTCCCATGAATATTCAGGTGTCGTAAGGACGATGGTTTCTGTTCCTTCCTTTAATTTCCAAGGCTCCTCGCTATCAAGGACGCCGAGCTTAAGGCTTGAATGGCCGTTGTAGGGATATGCCC
>CAJOPI010000013.1 GCA_905236275.1 uncultured Lachnospiraceae bacterium
CATTCACCCACCGGCAAGCAAGCTTGCCGTGGATGATGACTTTTGACCCTGACATCATATTATGAATTGCATCTTTTCTCATCCAGCGCAAAAACTACTTCACCACGAGTCTCAGGAAAATATTGTTATTATAGATAAACGACAGAATCACGTTGCTCTCAACTATACGGTAAAACTGCCGTCCTATTTCATCTCCGGTAAATATCGTCATGAATAGAAAAAACAGCGAAATTATGATAAATCCTTCAGCAAAACCTGTCAGAGCACCCATCAGCCGGTTTAAGCCATGTATTACCGGAATTTTATCTATGATGTCAAGGATTGACGTAATTGCTCTCAGAAGAATTTTGATCATAAGGAATATTATAATCAGCGAAACCACATTTATAATCAGTTTTGTCAGAAAGCCAACTATATAGTCCTCAAAGACCGAAACAAAGAGCATATTGTAGCCGTCTGAGGTATTGTTCAGCAGCAGTATCTGTTTTACAAAAGAAGGAAGCGAGAAAGAATTTATCGCTTTCGTCTGGGCTGCCGTACCCACCGCGGCTGATGCCGACGAGCCGATTGCCGTATACAGTTTCGTGCTGATAATGCTGTACAGGGCTGTATGTTCAGTCAAAAAGCGTGTTACCGTCGGTGTCAGGTAAGAAACAAGAAGCAGGGCTATTATTGAGGATGCAAGCGAAAATACCACCCTCAAAAAGCCCTGTCTCGCACCATTTATGACAAAGTAACACATAACTATCACAATAGCAGCAAGAATATACTCAGCTGTCATCTGTAACTCCTATTCAAGTCTTATTGCTTCCGTTATGTCTCTGTTTATAATGATATAATTTGCAAAGGATTTTCCCGGAACCATCATCAGCACCGTTTCATCGAAACCTCCGCTGTACTTGACGTAGCCCCTTTTATTCATTATGATGCATTCCGATTCGTTATAAATAAGAATCTGGCGTTTGGTTATCTGGATATCCGAATATGCAAGCTCAAACTGTTTTGACAGCTTCAGGACACCTTTTTCATTATAAAGATCAAGCCTGTAGTTATCAGATCCCTTTGAGTTTCTGAAAAGCAGGGCATATTCATTATCACCGTAAAAAACAGACTGGATTTCTTCATCTATAGAATTATCAGAAACAAGCTTGGGCTTCTGAGAACCCGAATAAGAAACCATCCTGTTATTGCCTATGGCAACGACTGAACTGTCATTTAAGAATTTTATCCTCGGAAAAACAGAGTCAGAATAGTCATAACCACTTACGTAGTGGTCAACTTCATTTTCGCCAACATTTCCGAAATTGTAAAATGCGACGGAAGACTTCAGTTCGCCCGCATCCATTCTTACATAGGAAACCCCCAGCAGCGTTCCCGAGGGAGAGAGACTTACATCCAGCGGATATCCTGTCTGTACCATGGTGCATTTCAGTCCCGCAAGCTGATTCCCTTCTTTGTCATAGACATTAATTTTTGTAGCCGTTTTATCGCTAAGGACTGCTGCAACAACCCCCTGCGCCGCAACAGATATATCCATGACCGGCAGCCTTGTATCAATACTTGTAGCATTACCGCTGCCGTCAACCACAGTTACATTTGTCGAGCCTTCATCACTTATCGCCACAAAATCCTCGCAGGTTGCCACCTTGGGATTCTGCATCTCATAGGTAATGTTCCAAATGCTGTCCTTTAGTCCGTCAAAAGCCTCAGCCCCGTCCTGACTGTATTTAAGGATATGTCCGTTAAACTGCATATAATTTGCAGTTTCAGCATCCGACCTGACAGACCTTGCCGTCACCGTATAACCGGTATAAACCTTCCGGTCAAGGTAGTTGTAAAGGGAAACCACAGCAAGCAGAACCGCCAGACTTATAAGGCTCCATTTTATAATCCTCAGTATGCGGTGCCTTGTAACCTTCGCTTCAAAATTCGTGTTGTTTTCATCAGGGTTCGCCGAACCCTTGATCATCTTAAAATTATTCATCCGGCATTATCAGATAACTGTAAATTTATAAATAGTCGTATAATCATATTTCTTCCCTGCAGCAAAAATCGGAGATGCAAATTTATCCTGATTTACGCTGTCAGGGAAAAACTGTGTTTCAAGGCAGAAACCGCTGCGTTTCCCGTAGACTGCCCCGTCCTTTCCTTTAAGTCCTTCGCGAATATAATTCCCGATATAAAACTGAACTCCCGGAAGCGATGAATAAACCTCCATCCTTCGTCCGCTTTTACGCTCCTCAACAACAGAAATAAGTCCTCCGGGCGCATCAAGAACAAAATTGTGGTCATAACCGCCGGTTATATCCAGCTGTTCATTATCGGCATCCGCTTCATCACCTATTCGCCTAAATTCCCTGAAATCAAACGGAGTTCCCTCAACCTTTGAGTTTTCTCCGGTAGGAATCGAGCCTTCTCCGACGGGAGTATACTTTGTCGCAAAAATCTTCACATAGTGATCAAGAACATCCCCGTTTGAATGGCCTGCAAGATTAAAATATGAGTGATTTGTACAGTTAATGACCGTTTTCTTATCGGATATTCCTTCATAATGAATCGAGAGTTCATTGTCCTCCGACAACGAAAAAATAACCTTCATATCAAGGTTTCCGGGAAATCCATTTTCCCCGTCAGGGCTCGTATAGCTCATTGTGACGCTGTTTCTTCCTTCATCGGGAGCACTAACCCAGAGTTTTTTGTGGAAACCGTTCTCAAAATCGGTATGGAGATTGTTCTTTCCCTCATTTGCAGAAAGCCTGATAATCTCTCCATCTATTTTAAATTCCGCACCTGAAATCCTGTTTGCGTTTCTTCCTATCGTTGCACCAAAATTTTCATCGTTTGTGAAATAAGGCTCCAGCGAATCATAGCCAAGTGCTACATCATCAAAATTTCCGTCCTTATCAGGAACAATTATAGAAGTTATAATTGCTCCATATTCGGAAAGCTTTACCTTAACGCCGTTTTTATTTTCCAAGGTGTAGATGAATACATCTCTTCCATCACTTATTTCCCCGAACTTTTCTTTTTCTATTTTCATGCCTTCTCCTCTATAGTTGTACCCGCCCCTCCAGTGCGCGGAGCAGCGTAACCTCATCGATGTTTTCCAAGTCTCCTCCCACAGGAACACCGCTGGCTATGCGCGTGCATTTTATCCCTGCAGGCTTTATCAGCTTGCTGATATACATTGCGGTTGTTTCCCCTTCAAGGCTTGAATTCGTGGCAATTATCACTTCCTTCACATTGCCTTCAAGCCTCTTCATAAGCTCTTTGAGCCGTATATCTCCGGGACCGATTCCCAGCATCGGAGATATCGCACCATGCAGAACATGATATACTCCCTCGTATTTTCCGGTCCTCTCGTAAGCCGCCAGATCTCTCGTGGTCTCTACAACCATTATGACCTCGTGGTCACGTTTCGGGCTTGAACATATGGGACAGAGTTCGCTGTCAGTCAGGGTATAACACTCCTTGCAGTAATGAATGCTCCTCTTCGCATCCATCATGGCTTCCGATAAACGTTTCACGTGTTCTTCCGGTTCGTTTATCAGGTAAAAGGCAAGTCTCGCCGCAGATTTTGCCCCTATTCCAGGAAGCGCCGCAAGTTCTTCTATCAGTTTGTTTATCTTGCTGGAATACAGTTCCATATTAAATCAGACCGCCTAATCCTCCCGTGAATTTACCCATTGCAGCACTCGAAGCCTCATCAGCATTCTTCATAGCCTCATTGACAGCGGCAACCACAAGATCCTCCAAGGTTTCAACATCATCGGGATCTACCGCTTCAGGGCTGATCTTTATGCTTTTGAGTTCTTTCTTTCCGCTGACAGTAACCTGCACCGCACCGCCTCCGGCAGCCGCAGTAAACTCCTTCGACTCAAGTTCCTTTACACCCTCTTCCATCTGGCGCTGCATTCTCTGTGCCTGCTTCATAAGGTTATTCATTCCTCCTGGCATCATTCCTCCGGGATATCCGCCTCTTTTTGCCACTTCTTAATACCTCCAAAAATTATTCTGTTTCTATTCCTTCAAAATTGATTATTCCGCTAAGGTCGGGAAAACTCTCATCAAAGCTGCTTCCCTCTTCCTGATTAATCATTTTGAATTTTACATCTTTTCCTGTCACTATGTCTATCGCATTTTTCAAATCTGCCAGATGTGCTTCATCCTTAAAAAATTCATACTGAAAAGGATCTTCAAAGACAATATGCAGCTCATCATTCCTGACTGTCGGATGGGCAAATTTCACCTCCGACCTGCCAAGAGGTGTCATTTTCGCAAGTATTTTACCCCAGTTACCCGCGACATTTTTTACGTCTTCGGGCAGTGCCGCAGGAAGCGGAACTTTTTCCTTATGCCTGACGTCTTCAACCTGTGCGGCGTGTCGGGTCTCCGGAGGCGAAACACTTATCCCGTTCGCAACCTTCTTTTCAAGACTGTTCAGCCGCTGAAGCAGCGATGAAATATCCTTCTCCATCTCAGGCTTCATCAGCTTGATCACCGCAATTTCCGTCAGGACCCTCTTTTGATTCGAATATCTTATATTACCGGATAATTCTGAAAAAATACGGATAAAGCGCATCAGCGTTTCGCCGTCAACAAGCTTTGACTCTTCCCTGAGCCTTGCAAGCGTGTCTCCGGAAACGTTTATAACATCTTCCATGTTTTCATCCGTTGTGCTGACAAGCAGCAGATTTCTCAGATACCAGGTGAAATCAGAAACAAAGGCTGTAAGCTCTCTTCCCTGCATAATTACATCTTCAAGGATTCCTATCGTCCCTGTTACATTTCCGTCAAGTATTTCCTCCAGAAATTTACCAAAAACCGAGCTGTCCACCGCACCAAGTACATCAAGTGCACGTTCATAGGTAAGTTCCTGTCCGAAATAAAATGCCGCACACTGATCCAAAAGACTCAAAGCATCTCTCATTGAGCCGTCAGCGCATTTTGCTATGAACTTCAGCGCCCTGTCTTC
>CAJOPI010000014.1 GCA_905236275.1 uncultured Lachnospiraceae bacterium
CCGATATTTACCCTCGCTTCATGCTCAATGTTCTTAAGGATTGTCATCCTAAGCTCTTTTTTATCCATAATCTTTTTCCTTCCTCCTAACCTACAACCTTGTATAGTTCGTCCGACTCAGGCGGTGTAAGGAAACGTCTTTCTCCCTTATTCAGAAGAACCCTGTCATTTCCCTCTGTTGCCCTGCCGACCACCACTGCATTTATTCCTTTTTCCTTCAGTTTTCTTACAAGTCCGGCACCGTCCTCTGCCGCTATGAGCATCGAACCGCTCGAAATCAGCCCGTAGGGATTGATGTCAAAATAGTTGCAGATTTCGACCGTTTCCTGCCTAACAGGTATCGCCCTCAGGTCAATTTCAAGTCCGACCTTTGAAGACTCTCCCATCTCCCAGAGCGAACCGAAGATTCCGCCTTCGGTCACATCATGCATGGCATGAACTCCATGCTCCACCGCGACCATGGCATCTTCAACGACGGAAAGCATTCCGTCAAAAGCTTTTGCCCTTTCTATGAAATCCGCCGAGAAATGTTTGATCAGTTCCTCTTCCTTTTCCTTTGCGATAATGCTTGTTCCCTCAAGGCCTATCCACTTGCTTATGACGATATCATCCCCCGCCTTTGCGCCGCCGGTTCTGATCTCTTTTCCCTTCTTTACCTTACCCAGGCCCGTAACGGTTATTATCGGCTGGCGTACCGCTTTCGTGATCTCGGTATGTCCGCCCACAACCTGTACGTTATGCCGGGCGCATTCCCGGGAAACCTGATGCATTATCTCCTTTATGTCTTTTTCCTCTATATATTCCGGTAAAAGGCACGAAAGCAGAACCCCTACGGGTTCTGCTCCTGCTGATGCAAGATCGTTTAATGTAACATTTATCGAAAGTGCACCTATGTCTTTAGTTGTACCGGTAATAGGGTCAGTTGACATAACAAAAATTTCATCTTCCTTAAGCTCCATCATGGCACAGTCTTCACCGACTGCTGCCCCTACGATAACCTCCGGACGAAGGGTTTTAACCTCTTTTAATATTGAGCGTTTAAGTATGCTCTCGCTAACCTTACCAGTTTTCATATAAATCTCCATCAACCTTACTGCTGGGACTCTTCTGCCGACTGCTGGCTCTCTGCCTGCACGTCTCCCTGAACCACTGCTGCGGCTGCTGCCGCTGCCGCAAGAGCCTGTTGCTGCTGCTCTGCCTGCTGCTGTGCAACAACTCCGGCACCTCCATCTATCGAAATGGATGCCGCAACAGCTTTTGCATAATTAGCATCTCCGCTGGCAATCGCCGTCTGGATTGCCGATGCCGTAACCGCATTGTCTGTTGCCGTTCCCAGAGTGATTATCCTCTCAACAGCCTTATAAGTACTTGAATTTACTTTAACTCTCGAAACCTCGACACCGTCTTCCTTGACTATCTTCCAGAATTCCGAAACGTAGCCTGTGTGCGGTGACTGGGTATGAACATAGCCTGCCGCGTGGGTGGAATCACCTATGATCTTGTCACCGACAGGTTCGGTCGTGGACAGGTCAACGCTTTCAAACTCAAGAGTTCTGTTCGAAGGTCTTGTCTCCACGCCGTAGATAGTGAAGGTAATGGTTCTGTCCGCAGTCCTTCCCGCAATGTAAATAGGGTTATCCGTATTGTTCGTGAACTTGAAATCCTTAGCTGTTCCCGCAATCGCAGCATCACCCGAATGAGGCACATAATCAACGACCATGGAATGGTTTGACCTCTGGTCTACCTGAAGCTCTGCCCTGAGCACAGCCTGGTAAAGCGTTGTCGAAACCTGACAGATACCACCTCCAAGCGACTCGACTACTATTCCGTTAAGGTAGGAACCTGCAAGGGCATAGCCGTTTTCCTCAGAAAAAGGGCTTACCGTATCATAAACCGAGAACTGCTCTCCGGGATAAAGGAGCGTTCCGTTGATATGCGAACAGCCTGTTGAAACGTTCTTCGCACGATCCGAAGAGGATGACTTATAGGTAGTTGAGAAAGTTCCAAGTACATCCGTAATTTTCGAAAGAGATTCCGAATCACCCTTCGGCTTTACCGTATCCACCACAAGTGCAAGACTTGTATCCTTTCCGTCAAAGTCATTTTTTAAGAAATCGATAAGTTCCTTCTCGGACTTTTCGATATTGAGCTCTTCACCGTCAGAACCGTCAATTATGTCAAAGCTTCCGGCATTGTTCGGGCTGATCGTGGCATTTACAGCCTTCTTATCATAGGCTGCACAGCTCTCGCTGAGAACACTCTCCAGTTTAAGCTCATCGGCTGCTATCTCGATATCGTATACCTTGTTCTCGTTCTTTAAGTCTATCAGATCCTTGAAACGTCTGATAAGATTTCCGCCCTGACCTAAGTTTACGGCTTCCGAAACTATTTCGCTGTTGTTCCAGTGAATCCCGAGATCTCCGGCTGAAACCGTTACGCTGTTTCCTCCCGCACAGTTAAGTGTGATCGACGCATCCTTCATCGAATCAACATACTGCTCGATCTTTTCATTCGCCTGACTTTCCGTAAGTCCGCCCAGATCAATGCTTTCCGCATAAACTCCATCTTTGATCGTTACTTCCTTTTCTGCTGCTCCCACAGGAAGCACAAACGCAGAAGCGACGGCCATAAATACCGCAGCCGCCAAAATTGATTTCCTCATAATTTCCCTCTTTTATCGTATAAACGATTATATAATACTGCTTTTATATGTTATAATTACTTACCCGGTAAAAAACAGATAACCATTGCCAGAATCACGAAAATGATTATCGCTGAGGATATGATTTTCCTGTTTTTTCCCGTAAAGAAGCGAAAGAACATAAACTACCTCCATGATAGTGCCAATAACCAACTAAGGAATCATTATAAATGAATTTTCTTCCATTGACAAGTATCCTGCTTGCGACACTTATAATCAACAATGCAATACGGCGTTCCAACCGGCGGGAGCAGGAAAAAAAGAGAATGTATTACGAACGTGAAAAAAAGGCTGCCCGCACCCCTTCACAAAACCTCGACAAAATCCGCTGGATTTCTGTACCGTCAGGGCTGCCCTTAGACCTCCTGGCAGAAGACGGACATTGTGTGCGTATACAGCAGACCATAAAAAAACTTTCCTCTAAAAAAATCGCCAATCTGGGCGACTATACAAATACCGACCTAAAGCTTGAATACGGTGCCTCAAATATCGAGCTTCTGAGTGAGGCTGATGCAAACTGTATCGTGCTTTTGAGAAGCCTGAACGAGCTTGCGGGAATTTATGAGGAAAAGGGCTTTGAGGATGAGGCAATGGAACTCCTCAGATTTGCTGTGGATGCAGGTTCCGATGATCCATCACTTTATGATAAGCTTAGTGATCATTATATGAAAAAAGACGATTTCGCTGCCGTTCTTTCCCTGAAGGAATGTGCGGACGAGCTGGAATCAGAGCGCGGTGAGCAGATAAGTGAAAATTTAGGCAGAAGCATCGCGATAATGGAGGCTGTAAGAAATGAACAAACGAGTGAAGGAAATCCTTGAACGTCTTGCCGATAAATACGGACGCAATATAGATGCCACCTTGGACTATACGAATCCCTACGAGCTTTTATTCGCAACCATTCTTTCGGCGCAGTGCACCGACGAGCGGGTGAATCTTGTCACGAAGGAACTCTATAAAAAATACAGAAGCCTTGCCGACTTCGCTTCCGCTGACCTTGGCGAGCTCGAAGCTTCCATAAAAAGCTGCGGTTTTTTCCATACAAAAGCAGTTCATATAAAGAGCTGTGCCGATACGCTCCTTAAGGAATACGGCGGTGAAGTCCCCTCTGATATCGACTCTCTGACCTCACTTCCGGGAGTCGGCAGAAAGACCGCAAATGTCGTTCGCACCCATATCTTTCATGAGCCCTCCATCGTCGTCGACACCCATGTGAAGCGAATTTCCAACAGACTTGGTATGACAAAGGAGAGCGATCCTGTAAAGATAGAATTTGACCTTATGAAAAAAATACCCAAGAGTTACTGGTCTGATATAAACCTTCAGCTCATAACTCTTGGGAGAAATATCTGTATCTCAAGGAAACCTCGCTGCAGCGAGTGCTTCCTTTCGGATCTGTGTCCTTATTACAATTCTTAAAATTCTTAAGTATTATAGGCAACGAAGAATACCATTACGCTTCTGGGAGCGATCTTCACGCGGCCGCGTACAGCTCCCTTTCCTTTTATCACCGACTCTTCCCTGAAAGTATCCACCGCGCAGAACCATTCAAGCTGTGAATTGTGCGGTATCTCCGGAAGGCCGAAGCTGAGTTCTTCCCAATAGGTATTGACTGCGACATAGACAACGTCATCGCCCTTGCCATTCTTCTTTCTTCCCGCAAACATAACCCCGACATAATGCGAACTGTCGCTGTAATCAGGCTTCCAGGGCTCCACTCCATGTGCGGAAAGCTCGGGGAATCCGAGCGAGCATCCCTCCGAAGGACTTCTGAGCACGCGGTGCTTGTTGCGGAAGTGAATCATGTATTTAACAAAATCATGCAGGGCTCGGTTAGTCCTCAGATCGCGCCAGCGAAGCCATGCAAGATAATTATCCTGGCAGTAGGCATTATTGTTGCCGCTCTGGGAATTGCCGAATTCATCACCCATAAAGAACATCGGCGTGCCGCGGCTTGTAAGCAGTACCACGAAAGCATTTTTAACCATGCGGGCTCTGAGTGCCTTTATCTCGGGATCGGTAGTCTCCCCCTCGAAACCGCAGTTCCAACTTAAATTGTCATTGGCACCGTCGGTATTGTTCCAGTTGTTGTCCTCATTGTGTTTTTCATTATAGGTATAGAGGTCATGCAGGGTAAAACCGTCGTGACAGGTTAAAAAATTTACACTTGCGTGATAGCCCCTCTTCTCCGGCTCATAAATATCACGTGAACCCATCATCCTCTGTACTGCCGCTCCTGCCTTTCCGTTATCGCCCTTCAGGAACGCCCTCATATCATCCCTGAATCTGCCGTTCCACTCCGACCAGCGCGTCCATGACGGGAAGTTACCCACCTGATAGAGTCCGCCTGCATCCCACGCCTCGGCAATGAGCTTTGTCCGTCCGAGCAACGGGTCAAAGGCTACATTCTGAAGAAGCGGAGGCTTATCCATTGGGCTTCCGTCCTCGTTTCGTCCGAGAATCGTCGCAAGATCGAATCGGAAGCCGTCTATATGATAATTGGTCACCCAATAACGCAGACAGTCCAGTATAAGCTGCTGTACTATCGGATGGTTACAGTTCAGCGTATTTCCGCATCCGCTGAAATTATAATAATAGCCCTCCGGTGTAAGCATATAGTAAATATTGTTATCCAGTCCCTTGAAGCTGAAGAAAGGCCCGTCCTCATTACCCTCGGCTGTATGGTTGAAAACAACATCTAAGATGACTTCTATATTGTTTTCATGGAAAATGCGCACCATTTCCTTTAATTCGGTGCCTTCCTGATGCTCTTCCTTAACGGAGCTGTAGCTCGTATTCGGAGCAAAGAAGCCTACAGTATTATAGCCCCAGTAGTCCATGAGCTCGCGCCCGTAGTAGTCACGCCTTCCCAACATTTCATCAAATTCAAAGATGGGCATCATTTCTATTGCATTTATGCCTAAATCCTTAAGATATGGCAGCTTCTCCAAAACTCCGGCAAAGGTTCCGTTATGGATAACCCCCGACAGGGGATCTTTTGTGAAGCCCCTTACATGGAGCTCATAAATTACAAGATCCTCCATGGAATGGTTCGGCTGCTGCGAATTTCCCCAATCAAAGTTATTCTTTACGACTCTTGCCTTGTAAACACCCTGATGCCTCGTTCCCCAGACACTCTGTCCGGTAATGGCACGCGCATAAGGATCAAGGATGATCTTTGTCTTATCAAAAATCTGTCCTTTTTTCAGATTATAAGGTCCGTCAACCTTATAGGCATATTCTATTTCTTCAATGTCAAGTCCGAAAACTATCATCGACCAGACATTTCCTATTCTGTAATTCTGTGGAAATTTAAGATCCGCAAACGGGTTTTCCTCTCCGGGGCGGAAGAGAAGCAGCTCTACAGAGGTTGCCTGATTGGAATGGAGCGTAAAATTAACGCCTACAGGGATAGCCGTAGCTCCATTGATCTCATAAAAGCCCGGACGCACATCATAACCGCTGATATTGTCAAGTGCCTGCATGTGAAGTTTTCGGTCATTAAGCGCCTCGACCCTCACCATATGAGAGATATCAGACGCCTTAAATACATCCGCGTTCGATATTGACATAGTCTTCCCCCTTAGAACCTGCTGATTTTCAGTTTTAGATGATAATACAATTATATTTTATAACTCTTTATTAAAATTTACAATCAAATAATTACTTGAATTTTATTAAGAACAATAGTATTGTATTATTATTAATACATTTTGATTTTTAGAATGAGGTGCTTTTTTATAATACAGGAGCAGACGGAAGTATGATACTTGACGACATAGCAGCTCACAACTGCATAACGATACAATGCCATGACAATCCCGATGCAGATGCCATCGCTTCGGGCTACGGGCTTTATCTCTACTTTTCATCCCTACCGAATAAGCGCGTCAAGCTGATTTATTCAGGGCGGGAGCATATACGCAAGCGGAATTTCCTCACAATGATCGAGAAGCTTGACATTCCGATCATTTATGTTAATGACCTTTACCGTCCCGAGGGAATCCTCGTTACCGTTGACTGCCAGTACGGAAGCGGAAATGTTACCCGCCTCCTTGCCAACGAGCTGGCTGTCATAGACCATCACCAGCCCGGAAGTATCGAAGAGGGCGCATTGACGGATATCCGTCCCGAGTTCGGAAGCTGTTCCACCATTGTCTGGACGCTTCTTCTGGAAAAGCATTTTCCCGTAGAACTCTACAAAAATCTCCAGACCGCGCTCTATTACGGTCTCTATACCGACACGACCTCGTTCTACGAGATGTACAACCCGATTGACCGGGATATGCAGGATTCCCTGCATCCCGACTTCGACCTTATAAAGCACATGAACAACTCTATCCTATCCTCCAAAGAGCTGGGAATAGCGGGACTTGCGCTGATAAGGGCGATAATCAACGAGAAACAGCATTTTGCG
>CAJOPI010000015.1 GCA_905236275.1 uncultured Lachnospiraceae bacterium
AGAGGTTAAAGCTGAAAACAATCCTCAGATGGAACTTGTTCCGCAGCTCCTGACGAACAATGCTGAGGACTTCAATGCTGCTGCCGCAAAGCTTCATGAGATGGGCTTTGAGACGATTAACCTAAATCTTGGCTGCCCTTCGGGAACTGTTACTGCAAAAGGAAAGGGCGCGGACTTATAGCTGATCCTTATCTTGCCGAAAGAGTTCAGGGCAGTGTCAAAACTGATTTTGCAGAAATAAAGAAATTTGGTCGTGAGCTTTTCAGAAATTATCTTGATGAATTTGGAAGTGAACACGCAGCGGTCAACAGAATGAAGGGAATATGGTTTTATCTCCTGCAAAGCTTTGGGGATAATCCTAAAAATGCAAAGCTTATTAAGAAAGCAACAAATGCCGCGCAGCTCGAAAGTGCTGTAATGCAGCTTGTCAATTGAAACAAAAGGAAAGATTTTATGAATATAATTTTACATGAACCGAGGATACCTTTTAATACGGGAAACATCGGGAGAACCTGTGTTGATTCGGGAAGCTCCCTACATCTGATAGAGCCTTTTGGATTTATCCTGAGTGATAAAAACCTGAAAAGGGCAGGCATGGACTATTGGGACAGGCTTGACGTTACAAGATATATGAATTACGAGGATTTTTGTGAAAAGCATCCTGATGCCACTATATGGTATGCGACAACCAAGGCGCATAAATCCTACAGTGAAGTGAAATTCGGAGTAAATGATTTTATAATGTTTGGCCGCGAGGATGCCGGAATCCCCGAAAAGATTTTGGTGGATAATGAGGAACACTGTATCCGTATACCTATGCTTCCAAATGAAAGGTCGCTTAATCTCTGTAACTCAGTAGCGATAGTCCTCTATGAAGCCTTGAGACAGAACGGATTTCCGGGACTTGAAGCAAAGGGGAAGCTGCATGAGCTTGAATGGAAGGAAGAGGCTGCTCAAAAAATCATTCTTGCATCGGGTTCACCGAGACGTACCGAGCTTTTGAACTCCATAGGTCTTGAACATATCGTTGTCGCATCACAGGCGGACGAAGCATCGGAAGAGACTGACCCTCAGAAGCTTGTGCAAATCCTTTCTGAACGAAAGGCAGAAGAGGTTTTTGAACGGGTCGGGAAATCAGAAGAGGGAAATTATACAGTCATAGGGGCTGATACGGTGGTTGCCAAAGACGGTGTTGTTTTCGGTAAGCCGAAGGACAGTGAGGACGCTAAAAGGATTTTAAGTACGCTCTCGAACGGCGAACATCAGGTATTTACCGGTGTTTCAATTTGTTCAAGAATAGACGGAAAGAAATACAGGAATACCTTTTATGAAAAGACTGTCGTTCATGTAAGGGAGTTAAGCGAAAGCGAGATGAACGACTATATTGCGTCAGGCGAGGGCATGGATAAGGCGGGTGCCTACGGAATACAGACCTCGTTTATGAAATTTATCAGTTCTATCGAAGGGGATTATTTTAATATCGTAGGCTTGCCGGTGTCAAGGTTGTATAGCGAATTGAACAATTATACACAAAGTGATATTGGTTAATATTTTATAAAATAATGCCAAAACAATTGATTTATTTGTTAAATTTGATAGAATTAGAGGAAAGGTTGTGCAAAATATAAAGGAGGAAATCTAATATGAAATGGGTATGTCAGGTATGTGGCTATGTTCATGAAGGCGACCAGCCGCCGGAAGCTTGTCCTACATGTAAGGCTCCGGCATCAAAGTTCACACAGCAGGGCGATGGAATGACATGGGCTGCTGAACATGTTGTTGGAGTTGCTAAAGGTGCCCCCGATGATATCATTGAAGACCTTCGCTCTAATTTCAATGGTGAATGCTCGGAAGTTGGTATGTATCTTGCAATGAGCCGTCAGGCTTATCGTGAGGGATATCCCGAGGTTGGTGATTATTATGCAAAGGCTGCGTGGGAAGAGGCAGAGCATGCCGCTAAGTTTGCTGAACTTTTAGGAGAGGTTCTGACAGACTCCACAAAGAAGAACCTTGAGATGCGCGTGGAGGCTGAAAACGGCGCAACAGCCGGAAAGGCAGACCTTGCAAAGAGGGCAAAGGCTCTCAATCTTGATGCGATACATGATACCGTTCATGAGATGGCTCGTGATGAGGCAAGACATGGAAAGGCCTTCAAGGGATTGCTTGATAGGTATTTCTAAGAAAATTTATAGTCCTGTGCAGACGGTTCAGGCTGTCTGTATGGGACTTTTTTCCTATAGCTACGCATATCATCTGAATGTCGTTTCGATTACCGTGGAGGCTGCATAAGGAAATCCAAGAGAGGAAAAAAGAGAATGGAAGAAAAATCTGCCGACAGTAAGAAAAGGCTCGCAGAAGCCATGAAAATCTGTATGAAAACTACCTCCGTCGAAAATATTACGGTAAAGCAGATTGTTGAAGTGAGCGGATTTTCGAGACAGACTTTTTACAGGAATTTTATTGATAAATATGACCTGATAAACTGGTATTTCGACAGGCTGCTCGAAGAGTCCTTCCGGGAGATGGGAAAAGGAGAGACCGTAAGGGAAGGATATATCAAGAAATTCGAATATATAAAAGAAGAAAGGCTCTTTTTTATAGCTGCATTTCGGGTGGATGAGCAGAATAATCTAAAGGAACATGATTTTATAATGATATATGAGTTTTTCTGTGGTCTGATACGGGAAAAAACAGGCAATCTGCCGGAGCGCAGGATACGTAAACTGCTGGAAATGTATTGCAGGTCAGCAATCTATATGACTGTAAAATGGGCACTGGGCGGAATGGAAGAGTCCTCGGAGGAACTGGCGGATCTGATGATAGCTGCAATGCCTGCGCAGCTGTATGAATTGTATGTAAAGTTACACATTGCCTGATGTGTAACTTAACTTTGAGAAGCCATAATGCTATAATTACAAAGGAGCGCAGGAGTGGGTGTAACCTACTTTTGTTAAACAATTCACAAAGATAGGAGATTTGTATTATGGCAAACAGAATTTCACTTAACGGAACATCTTATCATGGAGCGGGAGCTGTCAAGGAAATAGTAAATGAAATCAGGAGCAACGGATTCAAGAAGGCATTTGTTGCATCTGACCCTGACCTTATCAAGTTCGGAGTTACGGCTAAGGTTACGGATTTACTTGATGAAGCTAAGATTCCCTATGATGTTTATTCAGATATAAAGCCCAACCCGACAATCGCTAACGTACAGAACGGTGTGGAAGCATTCAAGAAGTCAGATGCTGACTGCATAGTTGCAATCGGCGGCGGTTCATCAATGGATACTTCCAAGGCAATCGGTATCATCATAAGAAATCCTGAATTTGCTGATGTTCGTTCACTTGAAGGCGTAGCACCTACAAAGAATCCCTGTGTACCGATCATCGCAGTTCCTACAACTGCCGGAACAGCAGCAGAGGTTACGATCAACTACGTTATTACCGATGTAGAGAAGGAAAGAAAGTTCGTATGTGTTGACCCTCACGATATGCCTATCGTTGCAGTTGTTGACCCTGAAATGATGTCATCAATGCCGAAGGGGCTTACAGCTTCAACAGGTATGGATGCACTTACACATGCCATTGAGGGATATACGACAAAGGCCGCATGGGAGATGACTGATATGTTCCATCTCGAAGCTATCCGCCTTATCGCAAAGAACCTTCGCGGTGCTGTTGAGAATACAAAGGAAGGCAGAGAGGGAATGGCTCTCGGTCAGTATATCGCAGGAATGGGCTTTTCAAACGTAGGTCTCGGTATCGACCACGCTATGGCTCATACACTTTCAGCACATTATGACACACCTCATGGTGTTGCCTGCGCAATGTTCCTTCCGATTTCCATGGAGTTTAACCGCGAATATACAGGTGAAAGACTCAGAGAAGTTGCAAGAGCAATGGGCGTTGAAGGCGTTGACAATATGTCTCAGGAAGAGTACCGCGACGCTGCAATAAATGCTGTTAAGAAGCTTTCAGAGGACGTAGGCATTCCGAAGACTCTTGAAAAGATCAAGGAAGAAGACCTCGACCAGCTTGCAACAGATGCGCTCAATGACGCATGCTATCCCGGAAATCCGAGAGAAGCTACAAAAGAGCAGGTTATCGAGATGTTCCGTAAGTTAATGGCATAATAGAAGAATCCCCTTAAGAATACAAGGAAATCTTAAGGGGATCTTTTTTTGTTTAAACAAAAGAATTTGTTTGCTATCTTTGTATCTGGTATAATTGATTTGAGCGTGGTTTTTCGTGATAATTTAAATTCTTGACCGCATGCTGCCTGAAATATCAGGAACGGAAATAGCAAAAGAAGCCAGAAAAAACGGCATCGATACACCGATACCAAAAATTCAGCAGCTTATGGCAATACTTTTGGATAATGCTATTGAACATTCTTCGGGTGAGGGCGTTATAGAGATTGAGTTAAAGAAAAATATACGACGGATTGTTCTGTCGGTAAAAAATCCGGGGGAGGAAATTCCGTACGGGGAAAAGAAAATTTAATAAGTAAAAGTTTTGTATGCATGAAAAAATAAACAGAAAATAACTTGTTTTAAAAATATTTACAGCCGATAAAAATGTTGTC
>CAJOPI010000016.1 GCA_905236275.1 uncultured Lachnospiraceae bacterium
CTTGAATCAAAAAGCTTTCCGTTATCCTTAATTATGATTTCAGGTTCATTGATAAATCTGATGACGCACTCGCCAAGCACTGTCTTTTTGCCGTTATTTTCCTCTGTTTTTTTGCAAAGGGCCATAACAAGAGCCTTTGCCTCTTCAATCTTATCGGCTTTTACATCAAAGCTTTTCATGGTGCCATCTATCCATGCGCAGATGCGTTTATATTCTTCCGGCGTATACTCAAAGTAATTCGTGTGTACCTTTTCAAAATCAGGGTCATCTATCATATACGGGATGCTCCCCGTTCCCTTTAATAACAGGACGAACACATAGAATACCGATATGGCAAATACCTGGGATAACATAAGCCCCTTGCCCATGGATATAATGCCGCCGTCCAGGCAAAGGGTTATGCAAAGCAGGATAGGGAAAAGCGCAGTACGGAAAACAACCATTAAACATGACCATAGCGGCTTCCCCGTATTACCATAGTAGTCGCTCAAAAACCCTCCTACAGAGGCCGCAATTATACCAACCGAAGAAAACCTGATGCACTGTATCAATTCTTCCTGCAGTGGAGAATCTTCAATTCCATAAAGCATCATTACCAGATTAGGATGAATCAGCAAAATAAGAGCTATAACCATGCCGCCAAACAGGCAGAATAAAAGAACCTCTTTAAAAAGCAGTTTTATGTTTTTTCCATTTTTTTCTCCTGAATAAGTGGCAAATATATATTCGGCAGCTTCAGAAGGTCCATTTACCATTTCGTATATTTCCAACATTGCGCAAAGTACCGTGTTTGCAATAAGATAACCGCTGCCCCAAAACATCAATATGCCTTTCGTAAACACTGCAGATGAGAGGGCTATGCACAATCCGGATGTATTGCTCTTAAGCGAGCGTCTTGCAAATTCAAAAATATCTTTAAATGAAAACCAGAAACGAAATTTATATGTATTGGTTTTTTTAAAGAAATGGATAAAAAGCACAAGTATAAATAATACATAACTTAATGCAGTTCCCAATGCCAGGCCGCGCATTCCCATAGATTGTGAAAGAATAATGGACATAGCGACATTAGTGGCAAAGGAACCCATATATCCTATCATAGGAAGAAAATCATCTCCATCGGAGGATACCATCTCATCAAGGAATGTCGAAAGTGCAAGTACAGGCGGGACAAAGATATAATAATCATAGTAATCTCCGGCAAAGGCATTTATAGTCTCTGTGGAATTATAGTACTTAAAATAAAAATCTTTTATTAAAATGAATAAACCGGATTGAAGAAATCCTATAATAATTGTAGCTACCAGACCAAGCGAAAAGAGCCTGTTAGACCTTTCGTAATCACGGTCGCCCTTTGCAATTGCGCAAAGATTTGAACAGCCGTTTGTTAATATAGTTGAAAAAAATGTGCTTATTGATACAAGCGGAAACATGATGGATGTCGCTGCCAGCGCATCTGGTCCAAGAACGCGGCTTGAAACTATACCATCAATCATGGTAAGGACGATGGAAAAAACCAGTCCGACGGAATAAAAAACAGCAATGGATCTGTATTTTTTTATGATAAAAACCGGTTTAATTATAGAACGGATAACAGCAGTCACACTGCCAAATTCCCTGTATTTTTTCCTTAAAGATGTACATACAGCCAAAAAAACCGTACCTATAAGCGCTACAGAAACACATCCTGCGAATGCATAGTTTTTTAAATTTTCACTCTCCCTTATAAAATCATTCAAAGTCCAGTCCCCGACTAACGATTCAAAAAATGTAATCGCAACAGGAGTTGTTGACAGGAATAATACACATACATTTATAAGTATCTGGACGAAATTGAAAATAACTATTTCTTTGATTCCAAAGTTGTCGTCATCTTTTTTCAGTTTTCTGTATATAATCCCGATTAAAACAACGGAAACAACTTCAAGTATCGCTAAATAGATAAAGTCAAAAGTATGATATGTCAGATAGTCTGAAACTGCACAATTGATAAATGCAGCC
>CAJOPI010000017.1 GCA_905236275.1 uncultured Lachnospiraceae bacterium
GATCATATTTTAGCCGGATGGGATTACGTAAATGATCTTCCCATGAATGACCCGGAAAGCGAAGATAGCGAGGAGCTTATTGACAGTCTTGGACATGGAACAATGGTTGCCGGAATTATCGCAGCTGTAAGAAATAACGAAACCGGTATAGCAGGTCTTTTGTCTGATGTGGACCTTATCCCGCTGAGGATCAGCTCCGGAACGGATGATGAGACAAGCATTAAAGCGGCTCAGGTTATCAGGGATGCAGTTGATAAATTTGATGCGAATGTAATTACCACAAGTGTAAGCCTTGCGGATACTGATGAGCTGAGAGAGGCTGTAAGCTATGCAGCAGAGAAGAATGTGATAATAATCGGTGCGTCAGGAAACTCAGGAACTTCAGGCTCTGTAAGCGATGACTATATTTATCCTGCTTCCTATGATGAGGTTATAAGTGTAGGTGCTGTTGATGCAGCAGGGCTTGTGAGAGCAAACTCGACGAAAAATGACAAGGTTTATGTGACGGCTCCCGGTCAGCAGATAGTCAGCCTCGGACTCAGTGCAAGGGGCTACAGAAATTCCGTTAAGTCCGGTACTTCTTATTCATCACCGGTTGTTGCGGCAATGGCTGCAGCAGCAAAACAGGTCAGTGCAAATATGACGACTGATGAATTTAAGAGCCTTTTGAGGGAGACAAGTCAGGACAAGGGAGATGAAGGCTTTGATAACTCTTACGGATACGGACTTGTTGATCTCGGAAGCTTTGCGGAACTGATAAAACCGATAAAAGAGGAAAAAACGGTTTCGGATAATACAGGTGTTTCTGATAATAAAGCTGATCCGGGAAAAACCGTATCAGATGATGATGCCGCACAGGATGATGCAGAAAAGGATGCTGTATCGTACAACGGAACGGTATCCATGGATAATTCGAATGCGCCGTCTGAAGGCTGGACCGTTTCGGCAGGAAGCGTAAAGCTCGGAGACAGCGAGTACAGTGTGACCTACAACAGTTCAGCACTTACCTATAATGGCGCAGACCTGAAGAAGCTGCTTAAAAACAGCCTGAATTTCGTTGATGCTGACGGCAATAAAAAAGAAATAAAAAGCTTAAGTGTCAAAAATACAAAGAAGGCTGGAAAAGTCACCATCACAAAAATCAGATTTACGGATGGAGATATATTAAAGAAGTCAGCACTTTCGGCTCTGGATATTGAGATAGCGCCGAGGGAGATTTCCGCAAGCTCGGCGGAAAATGCCAACGGAGCTGTTGTTTACTCGAAGCTTAAGAGTGCGAAGGTAAGCAAGAGCGGAAAGAAGCTTACGGTAAAAGTAGAAAACGTTGTATGGAATAAAAATGCTTCTGACAGCTCACAGGGCAGTGTTAAGAAGTATAAGACCGTCAAGGTTTCGAAATCAAACATTGAAAGCTTTGAAGTAAATGGAAGCAATCATCTGACCATTAACTTCAAGGGGAACTACAAAGGTACAATAATCGTCCCACTTTCAAACTGATCTAAGGATCTGTTCATAAACGGCACAATAACGAAGCAGTCAAGTCTGCTTCGTTATTATGTTTAAAAAAGAATATGTATAGAAAAATTTTTTATAAAAGTACTTACATTAATCAGAACAATCTGCTATAATCATCAATTGTTATAAATGAATATTGAAGATTTAAGGTTTTATTGGAAACGCACATCCTGAATTGGTGATGATAACGAACAACACAGAGATCTTCTAAAGGAAATTTGGAAAGAGAGGACTTTTATGTTACCACAGAGCAAATTACAGAATGTGTTTTTTACTGTTTTCATGGCATTTGTCATGGTTTATGCAATGATATGCTACAACATTTCACTTAATGTTGGCGGATTGCAGAATTTCGTTTTTCTTGCGGCATTTCAGGAAATGATCATCATGTGGCCGATAGCTGTATTGCTGGAGCTTATATTTGTCGGAAAGCTTGCACAGAAGCTTGCATTCAGATTCGTTAATCCGGGAAAAGATCCCATGATCATGGTAATACTTGGCATTTCGGCAATGTCCGTATGTCTTATGTGCCCGCTTATGAGCCTTGCAGCTACCATTCTTTTCAAGAATGCGGGAACTGAGTTTGTTGCAGTATGGCTTCAGACAACGGCAAAGAATTTCCTTATGGCTTTCTGCTGGCAGATATTCTTTGCCGGTCCGTTGGTAAGAAATGTGTTTGGCTTTATCATGAAAAGTTTCTTTCTCAAGAAAAACTCTGTAAGTGCTTCTTAAATGACGTTGCAGATAATGAACAATCCGCTTTGGATTTGTTAATTATCTGCAACTGACCATTTCAAGAACTTTCATGACAGCAAGACTCTCATCTTCGAAGCTTTTGGCGCGAAGATGATTTTTATTGTCTATCATTTCTGCAAAATTCTGAAATTCCCTTGTCATGCGGTGATGAACCGGAGCAGGAACAAAGCTTTCGCTTATTGTCGGTCGTACCATTGCGCCGGCAGCATCTTTTACGGGTTCGCTGCCTTCATCCACATATTCGATAAAGAGATTGGGAGCCATGTTTGGCTTGCCGTCGATTTTCATATAACCTTTTTCACCCTGGATGGCAACATAACAGGGACTGTCGGAATCCTTAGCTCCGGTGCATACTGCTGAGAAGCCGTCATATTTGAGTATCAAACTACCCGAAGTATCGACTCCGTTAAAGCCCCTGTTCGGATAATAATGTCCGTCCTTGGGCATTCCGAGCAGGGAAACGGCATAATGAATATTGTAGACGTTGATATCGCGCAGTGCTCCGCCAAGACACTGAGGATCAAAGGACGGATCTGCCTCGCCGCGAAGATATTTATCGTAGCGGCTGGAATACTGGGAATAATTCGCAAGCATCATCCTGATTTTTCCGATCTTTGGCAGGCTTTCACGCATCTTCTCGATAACGTCGTTGTGCATAACAGTTATGGCTTCGAATATAAAAACGTTCTTATCGGCTGCGGTCTTTATCAGGTCTTCCGCCTCTTCATAGCTTCCTACAAAGGGTTTTTCAAGTATGACATTTTTTTCATTTTCGAGGGCTTTTTTCGCATACTCGTAATGAACATTGTTAACGAGCCCGATGTAGACTGTGTCAACGTCAGCTTTCTTAAGAAGCTCTTCGTAATCGGTATAAACCTCCGGGATATTGTAGAGCGAAGCATATTCTTCGCCCTTTTTTCTGCTGTGTTCCCTTGCAAATATGGCAGTCAGTCTGATTTCCCTGACCGGACTCAGTGCATAAAGTGCTTCGGCAACGATTTTTCCTGTTCCGATAATTCCAAGCTTCATAATTTATGCTCCTTTTACAAAATGCAGCTGGAGCGCAGGATAAACTCCGTAAAGCGGGTCGAAGGCAAATCCTCCGTTCATAAGGGCTGCACCCGAAATCTTCATTCCCTTTTCTTTTCTTCCAGCATCAACGGTTCCGGCTGCTAAATTCTGACATGACGAAAAGAGATTATCAATTTCATAGACTGCATCGGGATCGAGTCCTAAAAGCTTCACATGAGGTATCTCAGGATTAGCGCGTACATCCGTCACAACAATGTTCAGAAGAATCTCTGATTTATCCTCTGAAACGAATTCCCATGCAGTAAAGTATTCCTCCGACCTGCTGTCTGTAAGCCTGAAATAGCGTCCTTTCTGTATCAGATTATAGTATCTGTTGAAAAGGGCAATCTGTTCTTTTATCTCAGAGCGTTCTTCCGAAGAAAGCTTTCTCGGGTCAAATTCATATCCGAAGGTTCCTGACATGGCAACTATAGCCCTTGTTCTTAAAGGTGTCATCCTGCCGTTCTGGTGATTGGGCGAGGCTGAAACGTGGCTTCCCATTGTGCTCACAGGATATCCGTAGCTCGTTCCCTTCTGAATTTTTAAGCGGTTTACAGGCTCGCTGTTGTCAGAGCACCAGATCTGAGGCGAATAGAAGAGTATTCCCGCATCGAATCTTCCGCCGCCGCCGGAACAGCCTTCCATCATGATATCGGGATATGCCTTTCTAAGCCTTTCGAGAAGGTCATAGGTTCCAAGCGCGAATCTGTGTGAGGTCTCACCCTGTCTGTCCTCCGGCAGCCAATTTGAATAAACATTGGATACTGACCTGTTGAAATCCCACTTGATATACGAAATATTTGCCGAATCGAGAATCTTTGACATACTTTCAAAAAGATAGTCGACGACTTCCTTTCTCGACATATCGAGGAGCAGCTGGTTTCTGCTCATTACAGGCTTTCTGTCGGGGTCACGCAGAGCCCATTCGGGATGCTTTCTGAAAAGCTCCGAATCTTCATTGACCATTTCCGGCTCAAACCAGAGTCCGAATTTCATTCCGAGACTGTTGACGTGGTCTGCAATCTTCGACATACCGCCCGGAAGCTTCTTTTCATTTACAAACCAGTCGCCAAGAGCCCTGTTATCATCATTCCGCTCTCCAAACCAGCCATCGTCAAGAACGAGCATTTCACAGCCGGCATCGGCAGCGGCATCCGCAATCTCAATAATGCTTTTTTCGTCGAAATCAAAATAGGTGCCTTCCCAGTTGTTTATAAGGACAGGACGCTTTATATCCCTGAACTCCTTCGGGCAGACATTCTCCCTTATGATCCTGTGGTATAAATAACTGAGACCGTTAAGACCATCGGCACTGTAGGCAAGGATTGCCTCGGGTGTTTCAAAAACTTCTCCGCTTTCAAGCTTCCAGCTGAAATTGTTGTCTGCGATTCCGCTGACTATTCTGATGCTTCCCGCCTGGTCAAGTTCGATTTCCTCCGCGTGGTTTCCGGAATATACGAGCATGAATCCATAGCAGGAACCGCTGTTTTCGTTTGCATCATGGTCGCAGAGTATCACAAAAGGATTGTTGTGATGACTGCTGGTTCCGCGCTTCGAGGAAATAACCTGAAGGTCATGCGTGAGCTCGTTACGCTCGGTCAGTCTTTCCATGGCATGTCTTCCATGAAAATGTATGAGGTCCATTCTTTTATAGGGCATATCCATGCTCATGGAGGCAGCCTTACTTAGAATGTGTGTGACGGAAGAGTTATTTTTAATCTTCGCGGAACGGGTGATTATATCCTTATCTTCAAAGACATTATATATAAGTACGACCTCGATTCCTGAACACTCATCTGTCAGGACTAAGTTAAGCGAAGACACTTTGTCCTCTTCAGCCCTTACGTAAGGAAGACCGTTGAGCGGTGCTCTGCCTTCTTCTATGCTGTGGCTTTTATATCTTAAATCAAGCGTCCGGCTTCCGTTATTTAGAATGATACCTATTGCGTTCACCCTGTAGTCGCCTGCTCCGTCACTGCTGTACTCGAAGGGGAGGGTATCGGGGGAAATCCCTCTTTTTTCCCTGCACTCATAACTGTTTCCGGAAAAGCCGCGGTCCAGCTCACGTATAAGATATGCCATATCAGCATTTCCAACAGAATCTCCATAATAGGTATGGAGAGGCATATTATACTCGTTTATCTTTATCTGATATTCTGTGTGAGCCGTATTCAGAAAGAATATTTTCTTTTCCTTGTCAAAAATTATAGCCATAAAGCAAACCTCCGAAATCTGATCTGTGTTTAGTTAACTATCATTATATGATGTCAGGGATTGTTCCGCACTTCGTGCTCCCACAATCCCACCCAATATTCGTGTTTTCGTGGTGCTTCGCCCCAC
>CAJOPI010000018.1 GCA_905236275.1 uncultured Lachnospiraceae bacterium
CCCGCTATGCGCCTGATTTTGATGTGGCACCCTCAACCAAAAATCCTGCGCAAAAATTGTAAATTTATTTATGAACAGTTCCTTAAGTCCTGAATATTTTGTAAAGTGTGGTTGAGAGTGCTGTTGTTACGAGGCAGCATACGATTGCTTCGATTGCACCCTGGGCACCTACGAAAGCGAATACGAAGGTAAGCGGATTGCTGACACCGAGTGCTGATACAAATCCCTGTATAACGGGAGCGTTATAGAAGAATAAAACGAGTGAACTCATGAAAAGAAGGGTGTTCAGCAAAGGGCAGGCAAGTCCTGACGCGAAGAATGAAATCTTCGAGGTGGTCTTGGTGGAGTGCAGGCTCTTGAAAATAAGACCTGTGAGAAGTCCTTCAAGGCAGCGTGCAACAACCGTCATGCAGAAAAATCCGAAAATATTGAGTGTAATAAGTGATGCAAAGGTTCCTGTGAAACCGTTGATGAAGGAAGTAATGCCGAATGCTGTTCCACATACTGCTCCGCCTACGGGTCCAAGCATGATTGCTGCGATTGATACCGGTATCGTAAGAAGAGTTATGGATAAGCCCGGAGTCCTGAAATATCCGAGGGGTGTCATGGCCATAACGAGTGTGATGGCAACCATAAGTGCCAGCTCGACCATGTACTTTGTCCTTGCCTGAGCATTTACTGCTGCTTCATTGACTACTGCTGTTGATGTTTTCATTGTTTCCTCCCTTTCCGGTCCTGCGGTATTACGGAAGTCTCTGATTTCCGGTGGCGGCACACAGACAAGCTGTCCGCTTTCCGACCTGCAGGCCAAAACAGATATTAAATGTGATTTGAACGTTTGTAATAAATAATTCAGGGAAAAGATCAGCAAAAGCAATCAGTGATCAGGATGTGTTTTAACATACAAATAAAAGACAAAATAAAAGTTAGTCGCCGCTTCGGGTCAACCCTTTGTCATAAAGAAATTATATGCTATGATAAATTTACTGATGCATCTTCACCTGAATGAATAACGCTCAAGTGGATAGTAACATGAAAACAGCGTAAATGCAATAATAAAGAGTGAAAAAATGGAATTTGATATTGAGGAAAATTTAGCGAAACTGCCGAAGAAGCCCGGAGTTTACATAATGCATGCCGAAAATGATGAGATAATCTATGTTGGAAAGGCTGTCAATCTTTTTAACAGGGTGCATTCGTATTTCAGGAATACGAAGAAGAGTCCGAAGATTGAGAAAATGGTGACACATATCAATTATTTTGAATATATAATCACCGACTCCGAGCTTGAAGCACTGGTGCTTGAAAGTAATTTAATAAAGAAGCACAGACCGCGTTACAATACCATGCTTAAGGATGACAAAAGTTATCCCTATATAAAGGTTACGGTGGATGAAGAATATCCGAGGATACTTTTTTCAAGAAAGCCTCAGGGAGATACGGTTACACGAAAATCAAAGGCAAAATTTTTCGGACCCTATACCTCCGCGTGGGCGGTAAGGGACACGATAGAGCTGATAAATAAGATTTTCAGGCTTCGTACCTGCAACAGAAATCTGCCGAGGGATGTTGATAAGCTGAGACCCTGTCTGAACTACCATATAAATATGTGCCAGGGTCCCTGTAAGAGCGGCGCTGCAGACCCTCAGAAATATTCCGAGTCTGTAAATGGCGCAATTGATTTTCTGAACGGTAACTATAAGCCGATACTTGGAATGCTCGAGGAGCGTATGCTTAAAGCCTCGGAAGACCTGAGATATGAGGATGCCGCAGGCTGGAGGGATCTTCTGAACTCGGTTAAGGCGGTTGCACAGAAGCAGAAGATAACAGCGGCCTCGGATGCGGAGGACAGGGATATCATAGCTTCGTATTCCGAGGGGGATGAAGCTGTCGTGCAGATATTTTTTGTGCGGAACGGCCGTCTTGTCGGGAGAGATCACCATTATATGACGGGTGTTTCGGAACAGTCCGTAGCTGATATACAGAACAGCTTTATAAAGCAGTTTTATGCAGGAACACCTTTTATACCGAAGGAAATCATGGTAGAGGCGGAGCTGGAAGACACTGCGGTCATAGAAGAGTGGCTTACAAAGAACAGGGGCGGAAAAGTAACGGTAATTGCGCCGAAACGCGGAATGAAGGAGAGACTTGTAAAGCTTGCCAAGAAAAATGCGTAGCTTATCCTTTCGACGGACAGGGAGAA
>CAJOPI010000019.1 GCA_905236275.1 uncultured Lachnospiraceae bacterium
GTTAAGGTTTATGTAATACCTACAGACGAGGAAATGTCAATAGCACGCCAGACAGCTTCGGCAATCTGATGCATTTGCTATAAATATATATATTTTACGCAGGTGAAGTCATAAGATTTCACCTGCGATTTTTTTTATTTAAGATAAAGTGCAGATGTGCTATAATTAGGTTTGACGTTTTGGCAGAAATTACCAATGAAAAAAGACAGGAATATAAATACCATGAATAAAACAGAAATAGCTGAGATAAAAAAGCAGTTTACGCCTGATAAATGCACGATAGAGCGCATCTGTACCTGCTATGTGGGAACGGAAAAAGAGAAGAAGATAGTTTCGAGGGATTCATTCCTTTCGCTTCCGGAAGAAGAGATGCATAAGTACCTTGCATTTTTCAAGAAGATCCTTACCGGAAGCATAGGCAAGACCATAATGCCGCTTGAATTTCCGCTTACGGAGGAAGCAGCGGGAGGACGGCAGGAGTTTCTTCTCCGCCTGAGGGACAGCGCACTTACTGATGAAGATATACTTGACGAATTTTACAACAGGATAATCAATAACTACGACAATCCGGCAAAATACTGTATCCTCACAGTTTATGCCTCCTATGACATTCCGGGAAAGGCAAGCGATGAGCTGGAGATGGATGATGCTTCGGACTATGTTTACAATTATATTCTCTGCTGCATCTGTCCTGTGGAGCTTTCGAAGGGAGAGCTGGGGGTTGACGTAGAGAAAAACCGCATTGGTGAGCTGAAGCAGGAATGGGTTGTGAAGGCTCCCGACAAGGGCTTTCTTTTTCCGGCATTTACAGACAGGCAGACGGATATCCATGAGGTTCTTTACTATTCGAGAAAGAGCGAGGAAATCATGGAAGATTTCATAGCTGAACTTTTTGGAGCAGAAGCACCTTTGTCGGCAGGAACACAGAAAGAATCCTTCCAGAGCATAGTTTCCGGAACCATGGGCGAAGAGGGCGATATAGAGACAATGAAAAATATCCAGGAATCAATCGCCGGAATCGTGGAGGAAAACAGGGAAAATCCCGAACCTGTAAGGTTGAAAGCACCTGAGCTTAAAAAAATCCTGGCAGATAGCGGTGCGAGTGCGGAAAATCTGGAGCATTTCGATGAACGCTTCGAGGATCTTGCGGGGGATGATGCGGAGATAATCGTCAGCAACATTCAGGAAAAGAAATTTTCCGTAAAGACTCCCGATGTGGAAATCCATGTAAGCCCTGAATATCTTGGAAGACTTGAAGCGAAGGTAATTGACGGTAAGAAATGTCTTGTTATAGAGGTAGATGATAACGTGGAGGTTAACGGGGTTCCGGTGAAAACCATAGCGAACCGCATGGAGGGCAGGATTTGAGGATAGGCAAGGGTTATGACGTACATGCTCTCGTAGAGAACAGGCGTCTTATATTGGGCGGAGTTGATATTCCGCATGAAAAGGGACTTTTGGGACATTCGGATGCGGATGTTCTTCTTCATGCCATAATGGATGCGCTTCTTGGCGCGGCAGCACTTGGGGATATCGGAAAGCATTTTCCCGATACCGACCCGAAATACGAGGGCGCAGACTCGATGCAGCTTCTTAAAGAGGTCGGGAAGATGCTCTCCGACAAGCTGTATTTTATCGAAAATATTGATGCGACGGTGATAGCGCAGAGACCGAAATTAAGACCTTATATAGATAAGATGACGGAGAATATAGCCGAAGCACTTCAGATCGATATTTCACAGGTCAATGTGAAGGCGACGACGGAAGAACATCTTGGATTCACCGGAAGGGAAGAAGGGATAGCGGCAGAGGCAGTATGCCTGTTGGCAAAACCGAGTGAGATTTCAGCCGGAGTCACAGGAGCGCAGTGTGGGGGCTGCTGTGCGGGGTAAATTAAGAAACTACGGATATAACCTATAGGGGAATGATTTTTATGAAAAAGAAAGTTAAAAGTCCGATAGATATTGCAGTTGACTATGTGCTTGAGGAAATCGAGGTCGTGAAGGAAAGGGACCCTGCCATGCATTCGCCCCTGGAGGTCTTTCTCTATGCAAGCTTCTGGGCGGTTCTCTGGTACAGGATAGCACATCGTTTTTATCTGAAAAAGCATTATCTCATTGCAAGGGCTATCTCGCAGTATGCCAGAAACAGCACAGGTATCGAAATCCATCCGGGCGCAAAGATTGGAAAGGGATTTTTCATAGACCATGGTTCAGGAGTAATTATCGGAGAAACCACTGTAATAGGGGATAATGTTACGCTTTTCCAGGGAGTCACACTTGGCGGAACGGGAAAGGAATCGGGAAAGCGTCATCCTACCATAAAGGATAATGTCATGATATCTACGGGAGCCAAAGTACTTGGAAGCTTTACCGTAGGGGAAAATTCAAAAATAGGCGCGGGTTCCGTCGTGCTCAGTGAGGTGCCGCCGAACTGTACCGTCGTGGGTGTGCCGGGAAGGATAGTCAAGTATCATGATGTACATATTCCGAGGGAGGATATGGTGCAGACAGACCTGCCGGACCCCGTAAAAGATGATATTAGCGGACTTAAGCATGCCAATTCCGAGATTACAAACAGGCTTCTGGAGCTGGAAAATGTTGTTAAAAATATGAAAAAAGAAAGAGGAAAAGAATGAGGATTTATAATACACTAAGCAGAAGAAAAGAGGAATTCAGACCTATCGAGGAAGGGAAGATCAGTATGTATGTCTGCGGACCTACGGTCTACAATCTGATCCATATAGGAAACGCCCGTCCGATGATAGTTTTCGACACCTTCAGGCGTTATATGACGCATAAGGGCTATAAGGTTAATTATGTGTCGAATTTTACCGATGTTGACGACAAGATAATAAATAAGGCAAATGAGGAAAATCTTCCGTCGGAGGAGATTTCGGAACGCTATATCGAGGAGTGCAAAAAGGACATGAAGGATATGAATGTCATGCCCGCAAGCACCCATCCGAAGGCTACGGAGGAGATAGGCGGTATGATAGAGATGATAAGCAGGCTCATAGATATGGGTTATGCCTATGCGACCTCTGACGGTACAGTTTATTTCAGAACTAAGAAATTCAAGGACTACGGAAAACTTTCACATAAAAACCTTGACGATCTGGAGTCGGGGCACCGCTCGGAGGGACACGCCCTTAAGGTTGCCGGAACGGAAGAGAGAGAGGATGATTTCGACTTCGTTCTCTGGAAGCCGAAGAAAGAGGGCGAGCCTGCATGGAAGTCACCCTGGGGAGAGGGCAGACCGGGCTGGCATATCGAGTGCTCGGTAATGGCAAAAAAATATCTCGGTGATACGATTGACATTCATGCCGGAGGCGAGGACCTTATCTTCCCTCACCACGAGAATGAGATAGCCCAGTCGGAGGCTGCGAACGGAGCACCTTTTGCAAATTACTGGATGCATAACGGCTTTTTAAATATTGATAATGTAAAGATGAGTAAGTCACTCGGAAATTTCTTTACGGTAAGGGATATTGCTGAAAAATACGACCTTAATGTCCTGAGATTTTTCATGCTTACTGCGCAGTACAGAAGCCCCTTAAACTTCTCGGCTGACCTTATGGAAGCTGCGAAGAGCGGACTTGAAAGGATTTCTACGGCAGTTGAACATTTGAAGTTTCTCTTGAAAAATGCGTCCGAAACCGCTTTATCTGAGGATGAAGAAAAGAATCTTGAAGCTGCAAAGGGCTATGAGACGAAGTTTGACGAGGCGATGGATGATGACCTCAATACTGCCGATGCCATTTCTGCCATATTCGAGCTTGTAAAGTTTGTAAATACAAATGTGGATGAAAAGAGCCCGGCAGCTTATCTGAATGCTCTGAAGGAGGAAATCGTCGGACTTTCCGATATTCTGGGAGTAAAGGTCGAAAAGGCGGAGGAGCTTCTTGATGCGGATATCGAAGCACTGATTGAGGAGCGTCAGGCTGCAAGGAAGAATAAGGACTTCAAGAGAGCTGATGAGATCAGGGATGAGCTTGCGGCAAAGGGTATTATTTTAGAAGATACCAGACAGGGTGTGAAATGGAAGAGAGCAGACTGAGGACTTATTCGCCGCAAACCCTTGCCTTTCTGGGGGATGCGGTCTACAGCCTCTATATGAGGGAGTATGTTGTGTCCAATGCGAACTGTCCGGCGCATAAGCTGCACGAGAAGACGATAAAATATGTATCGGCAGCAGCGCAGGCAAGAGCAATAGAGGGAATAGAAGAGGGGCTGACCGAGTCTGAAAGGGATGTTTACAGGCGCGGACTGAATACGAAGACAGCGAACAGTGCCAAGAATTCCTCAAAGGAAGATTATCATAAGGCAACGGGCTTTGAGGCCTTGATAGGCTGGCTAAGGCTCAAAGGTGACGAGGATAGGATAAAGGAACTTATAGAGAAAGCGATAGAAATAAATGGGAAGATTTGAAGAATCTGTTATAGAAGGAAGAAACGAGGTCATAGAGGCGCTTAGGTCGGGAAAGACCGTTGACAGGATTTTCATGGCTGACGGAAGCCATGACGGTCCCATGCAGACCATCAGGAGAGAGGCAAAAAAACACGATATAAAGATAGATTTCGTGGATAAGAAGCGACTTGACGAGATTTCGGTGACTCATAAGCATCAGGGAGTGATAGCCTATATCGCCGCTTATGAATATGCCGAGGTTGAGGACATTCTGAGACGGGCAGAGGAAAAGGGCGAGCCTCCTTTCATCATTCTTCTTGATAACATTACCGATCCCCACAATTTAGGCGCGATAATCCGTACTGCCAACCAGGCGGGGGCGCATGGCGTTATCATACCTAAAAACAGGGCGGTCGGACTTACCGCGACTGTTGCAAAGACTTCGGCAGGGGCGATAAATTATACACCTGTTGCAAAGGTTACAAATATCTCGAAAACAATAGAGGAGCTTAAGAAAAAAGGTATCTGGTTCGTCTGTGCCGATATGGACGGACAGCTTATGTACAGTCAGGATCTTACCGGACCCATCGGGCTCGTTATAGGCTCGGAGGGAGAAGGTGTCAGCCGTCTTGTGAAGGAAAAATGCGATTTTGTGACTTCAATACCCATGAAGGGCGATATCGATTCGCTGAATGCCTCGGTAGCGGCAGGAATACTTTCCTATGAGATAGTACGACAGAGAATCTTTAAGGAGTCAAAAAAATAATGAATCGGAAGCTGGAAGACTTATCTGATGAGGAGCTGCTGGAGCTTAGGGAGGAAGGAGATTCCGGCGCGACAGAGGCTTTAATGGAGCGCTATAAATATCTCGTGAGATACAGGGCGAAGTCAATGTACATTCCGGGCGCTGATAAGGATGATTTGATCCAGGAGGGGATGATCGGACTTTTTAAGGCTGTGAGAGACTATGACGGCAGGGAGAACGTGAAGTTTTCGACTTTTGCAGCAATGGTCATTACAAGGCAGCTCTACAGTGCCGTAAGGGCAGCGGGAAGGAAGAAGTTTTCCCCTCTTAATGAGGCGGTTTCGCTTTCGGACGACGAGGAAACGGGCGGAACGGATTTCCTTCAGACCTTTCAGGAGGAGGCAAATCCTGAGAAAATCTATATAACCAAAGAAAAAGCCCAGCTCATCGGCGATTTTATCTACAAGGGTCTGAGTGATTTTGAAAGGGATGTTTTCGAGCTCCATATTGCTGGAATGAAATATACCGAAATCGCGGAACTCCTCGGACGTGATGACAAGGCAACGGACAATGCGATTCAGCGTATCCGGGGAAAAATAAAAAAAGTTGTTGAGAATGAAATTAATGCTTGACAGTTTGAAATCAATCTGATAAACTTCAATATTGTGTTCAGCAGTTTTGAACACAGGAAGCTGGAATGGCTCAGGAGGTAGAGCGCATCATTGGTAGTGATGAGGTCCCGAGTTCGACTCTCGGTTCCAGCAGGA
>CAJOPI010000020.1 GCA_905236275.1 uncultured Lachnospiraceae bacterium
GACTGACTGCTGAGCTTGCGGAAAGCAAAGAGTTCCTCGAGGCTACCCAGCACACTATCCATAAAAACAGAATGGCAGACCGGGAATATGTGACCCGGTACATTGCCTTTACAGAGCTCGATTACAAGACTGATTATAAAGGTAATATCGACGCTTTTTTACGTCAGGCCTTAAAGACCGTAAACGCTTATCCTGACAAGGAAATTGACCGAATCAGAAATACATTTAAACGGATTATGTCTGGCTGCCATACAGTTTTCGGAAAGTATGCCTTTCGGAAGTTCGATTTAGAGAGGCGGGGACCAATCAATAAGGCTTTGTTTGAGTGCTGCTCTGTTGCGTTCAACGAACTGACTGAGCAGGAGCTCCCGAAAGTCCTGGAGAGAAAAAAAGAAATACTGACGGCTTTTAGGGAAAAGTTCACTGACCCTGATTTTTACAGGGCGTTAAAGGCCGGTGACCAATATACTGTGGCAAAGAGAATTGATAATATACGGAAACTGATCAGGAATGTACTATGATAAAAGAATTGCACTTAAAGAATTTCAAATGCTTTGAATGCTTGGACTTACCTTTGCAGTCTGTGAATATATTTACAGGGATGAACGGAATGGGAAAGTCCTCAGTAATTCAATCACTCTTATTGTTGTATCAGTCTCTGAAAGGTGGAACAAAGGATGCCGGTTTCAATTTAAATGGAGGACTGGTTACTTTAGGCCTTGCTCAGGATGTTTTTTATGACAAGGCAAAAGACAATACTTTGGAAATTTCGCTACAAACATCCGAAAAAAAGGCCTATTCCTATAAAAGTACTTATGAACAGGACACAAGCTTTCTTCCGTTTATAACTTCGATTCCTTCAGACTCTGTTTTTTCAGATGACAATTTCATCTATTTGTCTGCATATCGTATCAAACCCCAGGAGTATTACGGTGTAACAGATGAAAAAAACATTCTCAATAAAATGTTCAGTACTACAGGAGAATTTGCCTTACAGTACTTGGACAGCAATGGAGCAAAAGATATTGAGAACGAAGCAGTTGTTCTTACTGATGAAAAAGGAAAATCGCTTTTAAATCAGACCCGGCTTTGGTTGGATAAGATTTCTCCTGGAGCCAGCCCTATAATACAAGTTATACCTGAACTTCGTCTTACATCATTAGGATTTGAATTTATTGAAGGAAAATACAAAAGCAATTCCTATAAAAGTATAAATGTTGGATTCGGTATTACCTATGTTCTTCCGGTTATTGTCGCTCTTTTGTCTGCAAAAAGCGGGGATATTGTCGTTATAGAAAACCCGGAGGCCCATATTCATCCGTCCGGACAGCGTATGCTCGGGGAGCTAATTGCTAAAGCGGGAGCTGGCGGCGTGCAGGTTTTTGTCGAGACACACAGCGACCATATTATAAACGGTATTCGCATTGCGGTAAAAAATCATACAATAGCCAAGGAAAATGTCGAGCTTGCCTTCTTCTCAAAAGATAGGGGGCATGATTTTAAGCATGTCTACAAACAAATCAAAATCTATGACGACGGGAAGCTCAGTGATTGGCCGGCAGGTTTCTTCGATGAATGGGAAAATGCGCTTCTAGACTTGTTATGATAATTGTAATTAATGATATATCATTTAATATTTCCTTCTCAAACCGCTACCAGGCCTTAGATGCCTTACAGGGCTTTACAGAAGTTCTTGCTTCCCTACGGGATGATAAAGTCACAAAAGTTTCTGATACCTGTATTGTTGCAGGCGGAAGTCTCAGCAAGATGAATCTCCTTGCACCGCAGTATACACTCCTGGACGCCGTAAAAGATTTGTTAAAAAGCCAAAAAGAACTGGCCCTTTTCCTGCTTGCAAAACTTACAACACAAGGAAACGCAGCATCCACGGGAGGCCGCTACCTCTCAGTTCAGGGCATCAAGTCTTCGTTTTGTGCCCAACATACATCCGATTTTTTCATCAGCATTATATCGCATCCTGTTTTTAAGGATAGGATTGTTCCCGGCGTCTTAAATTCTGGTGAGCTTTGTAATTTGAAAAATATTTCTACAATCCAGCATATATATGATTATTGGAAGGATTTAGGATTTAGGGAATATGAATTGAATCCAAAGCACGGCCATCGGGAATATGTCCGAGCAAAGGGGCTTACCGTGGGAATTGCCCCTGAAAACAACGAAAAAGGCCAGGCTTTACTGAACAGAGCCATAGAAATCGACAGACACCTTTATTCCGTCGATATGGAGAACAAGGCGCGGATATTTGAGTTCAGATGGTCGTATGCCAATAAATTCCATGGATTTTCAAGAGATGATATACCAATTGATTTGCAAAACCGAATCAGAAAATATTTTTCTGGTATAAATACCTTTTTACCAGTATGTGTAGAGTAAGGAACTATGGCAGAAAAATCTTTGAAAAAAAATGCAGTTATCAGCCTGATAAAGGCGGGCATGAACATTCTCTTCCCCATAATTTCATTTCCCTATGCCTCCCGTATTCTGCTGCCGGAGGGAACGGGACGGGTTAATTTTGCCAATTCCGTCATTGAATACTTCATAATGATTGCGGTATTGGGCATAAATCTCTATGCAGCCCGGGAAGCTGCAAGGGTCAGGGATGACAAGGCAAAGCTGAACAAACTAAGCCAGGAAATTCTTCTGATAAATCTTATATCCACGGCCATTGCTTATATAGCCCTACTCTGTACGATTTTTTTCATACCGAAACTCACCGATTACAGGATTCTGCTTTTAATCTGCTCTACAAAAGTCCTGTTTACCACATTGGGGATGGAATGGCTCTACAATGCAGAAGAAGAATACGGCTATGTCACGGTTCGGCAGACCGTATTCCAGATAATCAGCCTGGCAGCCTTGTTCACCCTCGTAAAAACAAAAGATGACTATCTGATTTATGCAGGCATCGGCGTTTTTTCAAATGTGGGATCAAATATTTTCAACCTCGTATATTCCCGCAAGTTTATCAATGTTTTTGCAAAATCCCGGCTTGAGCTAAAAAAGCATATAAAGCCGGTGATGACCTTCTTCGGAATATCCATAGCGGGAAAAATCAACTCCGCTTTGGACTCCGTCATGCTCGGCCTTCTGCTGAACGATGCCTCGGTGGGTTTTTATGCCGCCGCGATAAAAATCAGCCGCCTTGTAAAGGAAATGATTACCTCTGCAATCGCATCCTTTATGCCCCGCAGCTCCTATTACCTTGAGCAGAACAGGCTGGAAGAATACAAGGCAATCGTTACAAAAGTCTGCAACGCCACCTATTTTTTCAGCATTCCCGCGGCTTGCGGCCTTATGTTCTTGAGTGAACCGCTTATAGTGCTTTTTAGCGGGGATGCCTACCTGCCGGCTGTTCCCAGCATGAAAGTGATTTCTTTCAGTATTGTGGGGATGTGCTCCACATCCTTTTTGAACCAGTTGATTATAACTCCCCTGAGAAAGGAGCGGTATTCTCTGATTGCCCAGATTATCAGTGCATTCAGCAATATCACATTGAATGTCTTTTTAATCGCCCGCATGGAAGTACTGGGGGCTGCCCTGGCAACAACAATTGTCGAGTTTATCTTACCGCTTGCCCTCTTTTTTCCTTCACTCACCTACCTGAAATCACTGGATAACCTTTTCGGTATCCTGCAGGCCCTGTGCGGAAGTATCCTGATGTACCTTGTCCTGCATGCTTCCTGCCTGGCGATAACGAATCCCTTGCTGCAAATCTTTGCAAGCGTACTGCTCGGAAGCCTGGTATACGCTGCCTGCGAGATCCTTTTTAGAAACAGAACTGCGCTCTATATAGTGCAGATGCTCACAAAAAAACTGCAAAGGAAGCGCTCATAACCTGGAGACACAATGAACATAGCCCTTATCACTGACGAGAATTACATTATTCCCACGGGAACAGCCATAGCCTCCGTGCTCAATGCGAATCCTGACGAGAAAATTGATTTTTATATCATAACTGCATGCTTACCGGAGGCGGCGGTAACTTTGCTTGAATCCTTTATTGCCCCGCATAAAAAAAGAGC
>CAJOPI010000021.1 GCA_905236275.1 uncultured Lachnospiraceae bacterium
ATCTTAACCACAACTCCCCGATATCCATGGTCTCCCACGAGAAGATTGCTTCCGTTACCAAGAATAAAGTAATTGCGCTCTGAAACAGCTAAAAACTTTATCACAGAGGACAATTCCTCCTTATTCTCAGGCTGAATAAAAAGGTCAGCCCCTCCGCCGACGCGGAAGGTGGTATGCAGCTTCATGGGCTCATTCAGCTTTATCCTGTCCGCAGGCAGAAGTTTCTCTATATTTTCAAGAAAATACTTATTCATAAATCTTCAAATCCAAACCCGTTCTCAAAGCACAAGCTTGGCAGCACCGTAAATACCGCCGTCATTTCCGAGTTCAGCTCTTGTAAACTTAGTATCGCGGCTTGCATGGAATACGTTTTCCGTAAAGTTCTTTGTGATAAAAGGCATGATAACCTCTCCCGAAAGACTTACGCCGCCTCCGATTACAATAATCTCAGGATTCAGTACCGCTGCTATTCCTGACAGGGCCTTTCCGAGATAAGCACCAAATTTCTCGGCAACCCTTATTGCAAGGGAATCACCTTCTTCTACTGCATCCCATAAGTCCTTTGCGGTATGCTTCTTTGTACGCATTACGCTGTCCTCGTCAGTAGAGGCAAGCTCTCTTTCAAGCAGTCTCACGATACCGGTAGCTGAAGCGTACTGTTCAAGGCAGCCATGATTGCCGCAGTTGCAGGCAGTCTCCTCGCCGTCTGTCACATGGATATGTCCTATCTCTCCTGCCGCGCCCGTTACACCTGCAAGAATTTTACCGTTGATAATGACTCCGCCGCCGATGCCTGTTCCGAGAGTAACCATTACAAGGTCGTTAAAGCCCTTTCCACTTCCTGCCCAGCACTCACCGAGTGCCGCAACGTTTGCGTCGTTTCCTGCCTTTACCTTCATACCGTCAAGAAGTCCCGAAAGCTCTTCTGAAACATTGAAAACCTTATCCCAATGAAGATTGACAGCCTTTCTGATAACTCCGGTGTCATCAACGGGTCCCGGAAGACCGATACCTACGCCTTCAACGTCCACATCGGTAAGATTTTTCTCTGCCATCTTCTTCTTTACAGATTTTGCAATGTCGGGAAGGATTGCCTCACCACCATTGTCAACATTTGTGGGAATGCTCCATTTTTCAACTAATTCACCATCATTTGTGAACAGCCCCATTTTTACCGAGGTTCCCCCAACATCAACACCAATTGCATACTTTTTCATAATACCTTTGCTCCTCTTTATAAATATTTTCTATATAGAAATGTCGGATGTAAAATCATCCTTCATCATTTCTCTTTGCAAGATTTTCCTGAACCCTCTTGTAGAGCTCCTTCGCGGCATTGTAGCCCATCTTCTTCTGTCTGTAGTTGATTGCCGCCGTTTCACAGATTATAGCAAGATTTCGTCCGGGTCTTATGGGTATCGAATGGCAGACGAGCTTGACTCCAAGATATTCCGTATATTCCTCGTCGAGTCCGAGCCTGTCGTATTCCTTTTCCTTGTCCCAGTCTTCAAGCTTGATAACAAGACTTATCTCTTCCGAATCCTTAACGCTTATGGCACCGAAAAGAGCCTTAACGTCAACGATACCGATACCCCTGAGCTCTATAAAATGCTTCGTGATATCAGGTGCCGAGCCAATGAGCGAATCATCGGAAACCTTTCTTATCTCAACCACATCATCGGAAATAAGACGGTGTCCTCTTTTTATAAGCTCCAGAGCCGCCTCGCTCTTACCGATGCCGCTTTCACCCGTTATAAGAACTCCTTCACCGTCAACATCAACCAGAACGCCATGTATCGAGATACAGGGGGCAAGCTTTGCATTGAGCCATCTGATTATCTGTGCCATACAGTCGGAGGTTGACTTCGAGGTTTTAAGAACCGGCACGCCGTTTTCCCTCGCCAGTCTCATAAAGGTCTCATCCGGCTCCAAATCCCGGCAGAAAATGTAAGCCGGTATTGCAGGATCTAAAAGACGGGGATATATCTCCTCTTTTTTTGCGTCATCCAGCTGCTGCATATAGGAATATTCCACGAAACCTATTATCTCAACCCTGCCCGTATCAAAGTGCTCGAAAAAACCTGTAAGCTGCAGTGCGGGTCTGTTTATCTCCGTAGAACCTATAACAGCCTTTTCTATGTCAATTTCCGGTGTAAGATTGATGAGTTCCATTTTTTCTATGAAACTTTTCAGCGCAACTGTTGCCATTAAAATACCTCCATCCGAAATCCAATCTGAATAAAGACTTTATCAGTACCTTATATCTTAACATTTCTAAAGGAATATGTGAAGAATTAAAGAAAAATTTTTTGATTGTTTCAAAAACAGCCCATAAAAGGGAGGTAGCCGGTATAGCAAGCTATACCGGCTGAGTATGAAAAAGAAGTTCGTTAAATTTTATAGGCGGGTTACTTCGATGTACGAGTGTGTGGGGTTCGTTCATCACCGCTC
>CAJOPI010000022.1 GCA_905236275.1 uncultured Lachnospiraceae bacterium
AAACGTGGCCATCCATGCCGGCGACCCCGGCGGCGGGGCTTCTTCTTTTTTCTTCGCCATTTATTCAGCTCCTCCTTCTCCTCCACCTCCGCCGTCTTCAGTGCTGAATCCGGCAGCAACCTTAGGTGACAGGTAAGATTTAAGTTTTTCTTCTATTACACGTGGGTTTTCTCCTGCCTGTATGGAAAGGAGTCCTTCCACCTGTACGCCTTTTATCATCATTTCATCTGCATCCTTCGCACCAAGCTTATTTGCGACAGGAGTGCATACCCAGTTCGAAAGCAGTGAGCCGTAGAAGGTCGTCAGGAGGGCAACCGCCATAGCCGGTCCGATAGCTGCCGAGTCTGACAGGTTCTTCAGCATGTTAACGAGTCCGATAAGTGTACCGATCATTCCCCATGCAGGACCCATGGCTCCAAGGTCTTCCCAGAATTTTTTTCCTGCCTTATGTCTTCCGCCGATTGCGTCCATTTCTGTCTCCATAATCGCACGCACCAGCTCCGGGTCAGTACCATCGACAACAAGCATTATTCCTTTTTTCAGGAATGCATCTTCGATATTTCCGGCTGCCTCTTCCAATGAAAGGAGTCCTTCTTTTCTTGCCACATTCGCAAGTGTCATTATCTGTTTTATCGTTTCCTGCATGTTTCCGCTTGATGTCTTAAATATTAGCTTGAAGGTTCCAACTCCCGCCTTGAAGGAATCAAGCGAGTTCATCGCAAGCGTTGCTCCGAAAGCTCCACCAAACGTGATAAATACAGACGGCATATCTATGAAGCTCGCCATAGCTGCGAAATTCGTTCCACCCGTTATACCGAATATCATTAGTCCCAGACAAGCCAAAAGTCCTATCAATGACGCCAGATCCATTCTACGTCCCCCTCTTCAGTATCAGTTTTTACTTATTTTACTATATATCTCCTCACATTTTTCCTGAACGATAAGTTTCTGTCCCGTATTGAAGGTTATCACCGTATCAGGTGTCTCTTCCATCGTGAGGAACATCTGCTCATTCACCCATATTTTCGATTCATCTAATCGTGTCAACTCTATCATAATGATGAAATTATATCATAAATCAATAGCTTTTTGACGCGTGTGTTGAAAAAAGTGCATCTATTCAAGTATTTTTTTTAGTAACGTTTCACAATACATGCATTGTCGGGTGAAAATTGTTTTGTGAGTGCGCCCAAATGACGCTTCAATCCTTTTATCGGTTAAATCTTAACTTTTCTTTATGGATTTTCTGTATGATTTTGCTAAAAGACAATATCAAAAAGGTACGTCGGAAATATTTGAACTTTTTCAAATTTACTGTTGACATTTAAAGGATTAAAGCGTAATATCTTAAATCAATAAGGCAAGGGTGCCCTGATAATTATTTTCAGGGCACCTTTTCTTATTTTCCTATGCGATGCAAAGGCGCTTCGTTTTTATTTACAAACGAAGTGCCTTTGCGCTTTTAAATAAAAAAATGGCTTTATCAGGAGGAGTTGTATTATGACGGATGAAATCATGCAGACTATGCAAAGTCAACTTTTTGGTGTCTGGTTCCTTATAGGAGCCGCTCTTGTCTTCTGGATGCAGGCAGGTTTTGCCATGTGCGAGGCAGGCTTCACGAGGGCAAAGAATACCGGTAACATTATAATGAAAAACCTTATGGATTTCTGTATCGGTACTGTTGTATTTATTTTAATAGGCTTCAGTCTTTTACTCGGAGAAGATTTAGCCGGAATAATCGGCAGACCGGGATTTGATATTTTCACAAATTATGCCGGATTTGACTGGTCGAACTTCGTTTTCAACCTTGTATTCTGTGCGACCACCGCAACCATAGTTTCCGGTGCAATGGCTGAAAGAACAAAATTCCTTTCCTACTGCGTTTATTCAGCAGTTATATCGGCTGTCATTTATCCCATCGAAGCCCACTGGACATGGGGCGGCGGATGGCTTTCACAAATAGGCTTCCACGATTTCGCCGGTTCTAACTGTATCCACATGGTAGGCGGTATCTCCGCACTTATAGGTGCTGCAATTTTAGGACCGCGTATCGGCAAATTCGAGAAGGATAAAACAGGAAAAATCACAAAGGTTAATGCTTTTCCCGGTCACAATCTCACAGCCGCTTCACTCGGTGTATTCATTCTCTGGCTCGGCTGGTACGGCTTTAACGGTGCAGCCTGCAGTTCGCTGGAGCAGCTTGGTTCCGTATTTGTAACTACCACGATTGCTCCCGCTCTTGCAACCGTAACCTGTATGATTTTCACTTGGGTAAAATACGGCAAGCCTGATGTATCCATGAGCCTTAACGCTTCACTTGCCGGACTCGTTGCAATCACAGCTCCCTGTGATGTAACAGACGCTTTCGGCGCGATAATCATTGGAATCGTTGCAGGACTTCTTGTTTGCTTCGGTGTATGGTTCCTTGATTACAAGCTTCATGTTGACGACCCCGTAGGTGCAGTTGCCGTTCACTGCCTCAACGGTATCTGGGGCACTCTCGCCGTAGGTCTTTTTGCTACAAGCTCAGCTCCCGGATATTCGATAGCAGACGGTTCAGGAGAACTTATGACAGGTCTCTTCTACGGCGGCGGATTAAAGCTTCTCGGTATCCAGCTCACAGGTATTGCTGCAACAGCCCTCTGGACAGCGGTTACCATCACGATAACTTTTGCTATCATAAAGGCTACTATCGGTATCAGAGTCAGTGAAGAGGAAGAAATCACAGGACTTGATTCAACAGAACACGGGCTTGCTTCCGCTTACTCAGGCTTCGCGCTTATGGATGTTTCGAATACCTTAAGCCTCGTTGCCAACGACCACACAAACCTCGGCTCTGCTGAGGCTGAACCCTTCCGTCTGGTTGAAAGAGATGCTTCCATTCCTGTTGTCAAGGCAATGGAGACCGGCTCAAAGGGTATGTATAAAGTTGTTATTGTTGCTAAACTTTCAAGATATGATAAGTTAAGAAAGGCACTCAATGATCTCGGCGTGACCGGAATGACCGTCTCACAGGTTATGGGATGCGGTATTCAGAAAGGCTCCGGCGAAAGATACCGCGGCGTTGAAGTTGATGCTACTCTCCAGCCAAAGGTTAAGGTTGAGGTCGTTGTAAGCGATATCCCTGTTGATGACGTTATCGAAGCAACGAAGAAAGCGCTCTACACCGGTCATATCGGTGACGGCAAGATCTTCGTTTACGGTATCGAAAGAGTTGTCAAGGTCCGCACCGGAGAGGAAGATTTCGAAGCCCTGCAGGATGTTGAATGAAGAATCTAACGAGGGCATCTTGCTCTGTGACGTCAGAACAGGGACATTTTCAAAAAACTTTTTGCCGCACAAATCGTTTTTTAAGTGCGGTCAAAAAGTGTTTTGAAATCTCCCTGTTCTGACTGTGCTTTGGCATCATGCAAGACTCTAAAACGCAGCCGGCGTTGATTGCCGACTGCGTTTTTTCAGATCATTTATCTCTTAAGATTTGTGAGTTCTTCGAGAAGGGTGTCGGAAACAGTGATGATACGGCTGTTTGCCTGGAAACCTCTCTGGGT
>CAJOPI010000023.1 GCA_905236275.1 uncultured Lachnospiraceae bacterium
CTCTCCCGTATCAAATGGCTCTATCCTCATTCATGGACCGCAGGTATTGAGATGTCCCCTCTCCTTGCCGGCATTGCGCGTTTTTCAGCCGACAGGATAATCTGCGACAATATTTTCAGCGGAATAAATAAAGACAGCCCCAAAGAGCTGCCTTTACCCAAAGGTTTTTTCAAATATATAATTATCGATTTTGATGCCTTTGATGACGCCTCCGCTTTATACCTGAAAAATCTCCTTAGCAGCTACCTTGCTCCGGACGGGATTTTCCTGTCCTGAGCCTTATTCCATTTCAAATGCGCCGGTATAAAGCTGATAATAAGTGCCCTTCTGCGCGATCAGTTCATCATGGCTGCCACGCTCGATGATTCTTCCATGGTCTAAGACCATGATGGCATCCGAGTTCCTTACTGTCGAAAGCCTGTGGGCGATAACGAATACGGTACGCCCCTTCATCAGATTATCCATTCCGCTCTGGACTATCGCCTCGGTTCTCGTATCTATGGATGAGGTTGCCTCGTCAAGTATCATTGCCGGCGGGTCTGCAACCGCTGCCCTCGCTATAGAGATAAGCTGTCTCTGTCCCTGCGAAAGATTGCTTCCGTTAGCCGTAAGCATGGTATTGTAGCCGTCGGGCAGTCTCTCGATGAAGCCATGTGCATTCGAAAGCTTTGCTGCCGCAATACATTCCTCGTCCGTTGCATCCAGCTTTCCGTAACGTATATTATCCATAACCGTTCCCGTAAAGAGATTTACGTCCTGAAGAACGATACCCAGTGAACGGCGGAGGTCTCTCTTATTTATCTTGTTGATATTTATGCCGTCATAACGGATTTTTCCGTCCTCAATATCATAAAATCTGTTGATAAGGTTTGTTATGGTAGTCTTGCCCGCACCGGTGGAGCCTACAAAGGCTATCTTCTGCCCCGGCTTTGCAAAAAGCGAGACATCATGCAGTACTATCTTTTCAGGATTGTAGCCGAAATCAACTCCTGCCAGCTCTACTTCGCCTTTTAGAAGCTGATAAGTAACGGTTCCTTCAGCCTTGTGCGGATGCTTCCATGCCCAGTGTCCCGTATGTTCGCTGCATTCCTTAACTTCACCCTTTTCATCGACTGTACAGTTCACAAGCCTTACATATCCATGGTCTTCCTCAGGTATCTGGTCTATCAGGTCAAATACACGCTCCGCTCCTGCCATACCCATTGTTATCATGGTCATCTGCATCGAAGCCTGCATAATGGTCTGTGAAAGCTGTCTGCACATTCCGAGGAAGGAAACTATCATACCTACCGTAACGAAGCTGAAGGCACCGCTCGTGAAATTGCTTATGCCGAAATTCCTTGCGTTAAAGCTTACAAGAAGTCCTCCGATTATCGCTATCGAAACATAGAGGATGTTTCCCATATTTCCCATAATGGGACCTAAAACATTTCCGAAGGTGTTCGCCTTCTCACTGTCGCTTCTGAGCTTTTCGTTAAGCTTCGCAAAGTCAGCCTTTGCATCAGGCTCGTGGTTGAATACCTTTACAACCCTTGTACCCTCCATCATTTCCTCGATGAAGCCTTCCTCTGCAGCAAGTGCCATCTGCTGTTCAAGCATGTATTTCGAGCTCTTACCGCCGATGTTCCTTACCGCACTGAACATAAAGAAGATAAATGCTGCCGAAACCAGAGTCAGCCATACGCTGTAATAGAGCATCATGAATATCAATCCCACGCAGGTAATGACTGACTGGATAAGCATCGGCAAACTCTGCCCTATAAGCTGTCTTATGGCATCCGTATCATTCGTATAGGTACTCATTATGTCGCCATGTGCATGAGTATCGAAGAACTTTATCGGAAGCGACTCCATATTTTCAAACATATCTACACGAAATGACTTCAAGGTTCCCTGTGTAACATGAGCCATTATCCTCGTATATGTAAAAGTAGCCGCAATTCCCATAAGGTAGAAGGTTATCATCATAACGATAATCTGCAGGAACTTCGCCGCTACAGACTCATAACCTCCGCTGATTCCCGGTGCAATGATCTCATCAATGATTCTCTGGATAAATAAATTTGCTATAACCGATGAAAAAGCGCCAAGCACTAGACAGATAACAACTATGCCAAGCTGTAAGCCGTAATGCGCCAGGAGATATTTCAAAAATCTCCCAAAGGTTCCGGGTTTAATATCCTGTTTTCTCTTCATATTCTTAAAAGTCTTCATTTATCATTCCCCCTTTCCCTTTGTCTGCGAATCAAAGAGTTCCTTATAAATTCCATTCTGCTTTAAGAGCTCTTCGTGGTTTCCGCTCTCAACGATCCTTCCGTTATCCATTACAAGTATCTTATCTGCTTCCTGCACCGAAGAAACCCTCTGTGCAATGATAATTTTCGTCGTCTCCGGAAGCGAATTTGCAAGTCCTTTCCTTATCAGAGCGTCTGTCTTGGTATCAACCGCCGAAGTAGAGTCATCAAAAATGAGAACCTTCGGCTTCTTCAGGATTGCCCTTGCGATACAGAGTCTCTGCTTCTGACCGCCGGATACATTCGTGCCTCCGCGTTCTATATGGGTATCATATTTTTTCGGAAACTGCTGGATAAACTCATCTGCCTGAGATATCCTGCAGGCTTCGAGGATTTCCTCGTCAGTCGCCTCCTTATTTCCCCATCTCATATTTTCCTTGATCGTTCCCGAGAAAAGAACGTTCTTCTGCAATACGACTGCTACCGCGTCACGAAGGCTTACAAGGTCATATTCCCTTACGTCCTTTCCGCCGACCCTTACGGCACCTTCACTAACATCGTAAAGACGCGGGATAAGCTGGATAAGCGAAGTCTTCGACGAACCCGTACCTCCGAGAATACCTATCGTTTCACCTGATTTAATATGCAGGTCAATGTCAGAGAGCGCAAACTTTTTACTTTCTTTTTTATACTTGAACGAAACCTTGTCAAAATCAATATCTCCGCTTGCTACCTCTTTTATTCCGTTTTCGGGAGAAGTAAGCGAGCTGTCGGTATTCAGAACCTCAGCGATACGACCTGCCGACTCTGCTGCCATTGTCGTCATTACGAACACAAAGGAAGCCATCATAAGTGAGATAAGGCACTGGACTCCATAGGTTAAAAGTGAGGAAAGCTCACCGGCATTCAGCTCCGTCGCACCTGAATTTATTATCATTTTCGCGCCGTTATAGCAGACAAGAAGTATTGAGCTGTAGATACATACTGTCATGGTAGGCGCATTAAGGGCTAAAATCTTTTCGGCATTTACAAAATCATTTCTTACCTCATTGGCTGCCTTTGCAAATTTTTCCTTTTCATAATCTTCACGAACAAAAGCCTTTACAACTCTTATTCCCGCGATATTTTCCTGTACGGAATTATTGAGGGCATCATACTTCTTGAATATCCTCTTGAAAATCGGGCGTACTATAATTACTATTCCAAAAAGAACTATTCCCAAAATCGGTATCATAGCCATGAAATAAGTTGCCATTTTAACATTTATCGTGGCACTCATTACTACTGAAAAAATAACCATGAGCGGGGCCCTGAATGCCATTCTGATAAGCATCTGGTAGGCATTTGTTACATTAGTTACGTCCGTTGTCATTCTCGTAACGAGCGACGAAGTGGAGAACTTGTCAACATCGGAAAAAGAAAAATCATTTATCCTGTCAAACAGATCCTCACGAATATTCTTCGCAAGTCCCGTAGAACCGGTTGCTGCGTATTTACCCGCAAGTACACCGCAGAAAAGCGACGCGAACGCCATAATGAGAAGCAGAACCCCGTTCTCCAGTATAGGTCTCATCGAGTTCCCATCCATCTGATTTATAAGTCTTGCCATTATCAATGGAATGATGCATTCAAGGAGACATTCGAGCGCAACAAACGTCGGCGCGAGCAATGACTCTTTCCTGTACTCCCTTATACATCTTCCAATCGTTTTAACTTTATGCATCTCCTATTTCCTTTCTTCTTATTAGTTAAAATAATGTTAAGGTCAAAAGTGATGTCAGGGATTGTTCCGCACTTCGTGCAGCTGTGCATACACTCTCACTAAGTTCACTACGTTCACTAA
>CAJOPI010000024.1 GCA_905236275.1 uncultured Lachnospiraceae bacterium
ACCGTGGTTATCGCAATATGCTCATAGAGGATAAAATAAAAGAAGCGCTGGATGCATGGAATCAGGGGATAACGAGTATAAGTCTTGATGTGGATGGGTTTTCCTCGGATGAGATAGCGTATATAGAGAAGGAGATTCACAGGCGGATTGGGTAAATCAGAGTGCAAAATAAAAAGTATGCATATTACTTCGAAAGGAGAAAAAAATGTGTTCAAAATTCAAAAAACTTACATACAGTTTAAATAAGACGGTAACTATTGGATCGTTCAAGGCAAATCTTCCTGATGAACTGATTTCATTGGATGAAGCAAGATCCGATGAAGAGAAAATACAAAATTTTATAGAGGAATTAAAAGGAGCTTATGCCTTTGTGGCAATTTCGGAGGACTACGAATTTGGATTTTATGATTACACAAATGCAGATATTTGTATAAATATAGGTTATCCACAAAATGTGCCAGTGTGTGCGGCATTTTTTACGGGTCAAAAGGGAATGCTAGATGGGAAAGGTATAGAAATAACAGATTATGAATCATTGCTGACAGGTATTTTTGATTCACAGTTAAAGGATTATGGATTTATTGTTGGTTCGGAATATGTCTGCGGAAATACAGAGTATGGAATAGTACTTGCACCTGCAGGAGTTTATGAATCTGAAAACTCTAAAAGCGTATACAAAATAGGAATATTTCACGGTTGTGATTTTTATTCCGGGAATATTTATTTTAATTGTACAGGAAAAACGAAAGATTTCTCAAACGCTGCAAAAGAATGGTTGAAAACATTTAAATTATAAAAAAGAGGAATATATAAAAGATAACCTTCCTAAGGCAAAAAATAAAGCGTCAAGGAGGAAGAAAAAATGATTAATGTTTATGTTGATGGAGATGCAATGAGTGCCCTGGCTGAAATTGAGTCAGATGTTTCGCTGGAGTCGAAGCAGGATGTTACTGTGGAGTTTATAGATGCTGCCCCCTTGACAGCTGTAATAGCTTACGATGGGGATAAAGCTGAAATCTCACTATATGTTAGAGATGAAATGCATACGAATAGCAGAATGGCACTTCACGGAACGGCAACGGGTGATGAGATTACGGTTGATGAAGGCGATGAAGATACTGTCAAGATAGCTTACGCTGTAGCCGAGGGTGTAAACAAATACCTTCAGGAAAAAGGAATGATAGAAGAGTGCTCTGATTTGGATCCGGAGCTGCAGGGTATCCTTTTTGAGGTAAAAGGTGATGATGAAATAAAGGTAAAAATAGTTGAAGGGAAAAAGAGACCGGCATTGCTTTGTACAGCCCTCTTTGGTGCACCGCGAATGGTTCGACCTTACTCTGATGAGATTATGAATCAGTTCGCTTTGGAAAATCTTTCAATGGAAGATATGGAAGAAGCGGCTAATGATGGTGATCCGAGTGCTATGGAACAACTGGCAATGGCGTATCTTAACGGAGATGATGAAGTGGATGAGAATCCTGAAAAAGCATATTACTGGTTTGTTAAACTTGCGGAGACCGGAGATGACCAGGCGATGTTTAACGTAGGGCTTTTCACTGCAAAAGGGTTTGGAACTGACAGGGATTTTGCCAAGGCTGCTGAATGGATGCAGAAAGCTGCAGATGAAGGTGATGAAGATGCAGAGGCTTGTGCTGCTGAATACCGTAAGCTGGCAGAGGCAGTTGTGAAAGCCAAGGCAGGTGATGCACAGGCACAGGCAGATCTTGCGGGCGGACTAATGAAATTGGGTGGCTCACTTGAGCAGGCAGGCGAAGGAAAAGATTATGAAGAAAGCGTGATGTGGGCTGAGAAAGCTGTGGAACAGGGAAATCCAGACGGATATTGGACGTTGGCTTTAGCATATCATCATGGTCGTGGCGTGGATGAAGATATGGATAAGGCAATTGACCTTTATCAGAAGGGTGCGGATGCCGGAAGCCCTGCTTGTCAGCATAATCTTGGATGTGAATATATGTCCGGAATGAATGTTAGAAAGGATGCACATAAGGCATTTGAATTGATAAAAACTGCGGCTGAACAGGGATATGGATTGGCAATGAGAGATCTTGGAAGATGTTATCAGTTTGCTAATGGGACACCTGGTAATATGAAGACGGCGGTGGAATGGTACGAGAAAGCCTTGGAAGTAATCGATGATCCGGAACTCGCTCAGAAAACCGCTATGTTCAAGATGATGGCTGATGCAGATCCGTCGTTTGGGGAGGATTATCCGGAGGATGAAGATGATGACGCTTCCGGAGAGATAGAAGATGCTACCGATCTTATCCGTGAAGGACTAAAAGCAAGCGGAAAAGAATTTGATGACGACGCTATAGGAAATCTTTCTATTGAGGACGCATATGCTGCTCTTGCAGCGGGAATGGATAATTCTGATAATAATGAGAAGAAATCACCAAGCGAAGGCGATAAAGCAAAGATGAAGGAATTCTTTGCCGGAAAGAATTTTGTTCTGTCAGGTTTTGATTCTTTCACAGAACCGCCAATTAGGGAAGTTATAGAAGAAAATGGGGGTGTGGTTCGCAGCTCTACGGTCATGGACACTGATTATTTGATTTATCACGAGCGTTTTGGCGTTGGAACGAAGAAACACGAGCGAGCCCTGGAACTTAATAAAACAAAAGGAAAGAATATAAAAATCATTCCGCTTCAGCAGTTTAACCGTATGGTGGATAGCTGTGATTTCACAATTTAAGGATACTCTGTAAACAATGAATAAAACACAAAGGAGACGGTAACATGGCTAAAAAAATGGATGTAGCTACAGGCGAGGAAGTGGAAGTATCTGATGATGAGATGATGGAAGCCCTCCATAGTGGTCAGGGTTTTATTAAGCAGATAGCTACGCTTCCTGATGGCACTAAAAAAGAGGTTGCTATTTGGGGCGGATATGAGATGGATGGATATGATCGAACACTGAATGTGTTTATGAATCATGCTGACATTTCGACATTTATTCATATTGTTACTGAGAATACAATAGATCCAGAAGGTCTTGTGGATCCTTGTGAAGCTGAAGAGGGAACACAGGTTACAGTTGATTTTATGGACATGGCAGCAACTCTTATATATAGAAGAGGCCAGGGGAAGCTTTCAACTGAACTGTATGTGAGAGATGAGAGAAAAACATGTCAAAGTGCAATTGAGTCGGGTACCGGAGAAATTGATCTGAATGAGGATGGTGGAATTTCATTAGACGCTGAAACGCTGCAGAATAATAAGTTCCTTGTCTTTGCGTTGGCAGTACTTGGTGTTCGTAGGTATTTGCTTAAAGAAGGCATTGTCAAAAAACTGTACGATATGTTTGATGAATCTGCAGGGGTTGTTGTTAAGGTTAGCAAATCAGGTAATATTTCCGCGAAGATTGTTAAGGGGATGGAAAGACCGGATTTACCTTGTGACGTTTTCCTTTTTGGCGAGCAGATTTGCCGTCCGTATATTGACGAAATGCTGGGTTTGAAATCATCTGGTATAAGAAAACCCAGAGATCCCGAACTTGCTGCAAAACTGGCCGAAGCAGACAGAGAGGCTAAGGAAAAAGCAGAGGCAGAGAAGAA
>CAJOPI010000025.1 GCA_905236275.1 uncultured Lachnospiraceae bacterium
GGTAACGGGTTTTACAAGGATGACGGGCATGCCATAGCGGACGCCTTCAACTGGGCATCGCAGTGGGGATGAAGAGGATCGGACACAAAGGGATGGATAAAAGCGAGAGCTTAAGCAGAGCAAAGCAGGAGGCGGCACAACCGCCTCCTCCGAAAAGGAGAACACCATGAAAAAACCAAAGGAAACAAACCACATTGTTGAGGTGCTGATGAACCGGGATGGAATGAGCCGGAAAGAAGCGGAAGCGGAGCTGAAGAGGGTGAGAAGTTATTTTGACCCGACATGCGATGATCCGGAAGAGGTGCTTGCTGAAGAATTCGGTCTTGAACCGGATTACGTTCCGGATTTGCTTTGGTAACTAAGGAATGAGAGAGGGAAGCCGGACGGCTTCTTTTCTCTGCTTATAAAAGGGAAGCTGTTCTGGCTGAGTAATGATGGGTTTTAGAATAGTTGAGATAATTTTGCTTTTTATATACAATTCACTAAAAAGGAGGTATTTCAAATGCTTACAGATGAACTGAAAATTGAGTATGTACCAATCGGAGACATTAAACCGTATGAGAAAAACGCGAAGCTCCATCCGAAAGAGCAGATAGACGAGATTGTGGAGTCCATAAAGCTTATGGGCTTCAACGACCCTATAGCGGTGTGGGGGGGTCAGAATACAATTGTAGAAGGACACGGCAGACTCGAAGCCGCAAAAAAACTCAAAATGGATACCGTGCCGATCATAAGACTGGACTATCTTTCAGACGAACAGCGGAGGGCTTATACATTGATTCACAATAAGCTCACCATGAATTCGGATTTTGACCTTGATATATTGCAGGAAGAACTGGACAAGATTACGGAATTCGATATGGCTGATTTTGAATTCGATCTTAAGGTTGACCGTGATGCAGAAGACATAGAGGAGGATGAAGCACCCGAGCCTCCGGCAGAGCCAAAAACAAAAAGAGGAGACATATATCTGCTCGGAAAGCACCGTCTCATGTGCGGAGACTCGACTATTCTTTCTGATGTTGAAAAGCTCATGGACGGGCAGAAAGCCGATCTCTTCCTGACAGACCCGCCTTACAATGTGAACTACGAAGGCGGCACGGGCATGAAGATACAGAACGACAACATGGAGGACACGAAGTTCCGGCAGTTCCTTGTGGATGCTTTTTCCACGGCAAAGATGGTCATGAAGGGCGGCGCGGCTTTTTATATCTGGCATGCTGACAGCGAGGGCTACAACTTCCGTGGGGCTTGCCATGATATTGGCTGGACGGTCAGAGAGTGCCTTATTTGGGAAAAAAACAGCCTTGTGCTTGGCAGGCAGGACTATCAGTGGATTCATGAGCCATGCCTTTATGGTTGGAACGAGGGCGGCTCTCATGCCTGGTACAACGACCGAAGCCAGACTACTCTTATCAAGTTCAATAAGCCTGCAAAGAATGACGTGCATCCGACAATGAAGCCCGTGGGACTGTTCGGATATCTCATCGGCAATTCCTCAAAGGCAGATGATATCGTCCTTGACCTTTTCGGAGGCTCGGGAACTTCAATCGTTGCCTGTGAGCAGATGGGAAGAATATGCTGCTCAATGGAACTCAGCGAGGCTTATTGCGATGTAATCGTAGAAAGGTGGGAGAACCTCACCGGAAGAAAGGCGGTGTTGCTGAATGGCGAAAGCAGGGAGACCGAAGAAGGAATTTGATAAAAGGGCATTCGTAGACCTTGTGGGACTCGGATGCGACCAGAAGGACATCTGCTGGTATTTCAGGGATGAAACGGGAAAGCCTGCAAATGTAAATACCCTCACAAGGTGGTGTAAGCGGACATTCAAGATGACTTTTCAGGATTTTTTCAGGGAAAACAGCGGTGTGGCTCTCAGGATCAAGCTCCGTAAAAATCAGCTGAAACTTTCGGAGAAGTCAGCGGCGATGGCAATATTTCTCGGTAAACAGTACCTGGGGCAGACTGACAAGGTGGAACAGACAATTTCGGTTATTTCGGATGAGACGAGGGAGCAGGTGAGCAGATTATTGGATGGACTTGACACGGGAAACGGCAGTCCGGATTCTGAAGGAAATACCGTATAAATTCGGACATTCCGTAGGATTCACCCGGCTGACTGAACTTCATAACGAGTGGATTAAGGATATGGTCTTCGGAAAAGAAGATGAAACCCTGCAGGCACACCGAGGCTCTTATAAAACTACCTGTGACAGTATTGCCTTTGCAGCGATCATCATTTTGTATCCGAATGACAAAACCCTGTTCATGAGGAAAACGGACAATGACGTAAAGGAAATCATCAAGCAGACGCAGAAAATCTTAATGCATCCGGTGACGCAGGAACTCTGCCGTGCAATATGGGGAGTGGGGGTCGCTTTTGTCAAGGCTTCCGCTACGGAGATACAGACGAACCTCACCAATGATTCACGTGGAACATCACAGCTTGTGGGAATGGGTATCGGCGGTTCACTCACGGGCAAGCACTTTGACCGCATATTCACGGACGATATCGTTAATGTCGAGGACAGGGTAAGTAAAGCCGAGAGGGAGCATACCAAGCTCATATACCAGGAACTTCACAACATCATCAACCGGGGCGGCAGGATATTTAATACCGGAACTCCGTGGCATAAAGAGGACTGCTTTATCTTAATGCCGAATCCGAAGAAATATGACTGTTATCACACACAGCTTATTTCAAAACAGGAATTGGCTGAGATAAAAGAAAGCATGCTTGCATCACTCTTCGCTGCAAACTACGAATTGAGACACATAGCGGCGGAGGATGTCATATTTACCGATCCTGTTACCGGGGGAGACCCTTCCAAAGTGGAGCAGTCGAACTATTGTCATATCGATGCAGCTTACGGCGGCGAGGATTACACGGCATTTACAATCTGTCGGAAGACGGAAGGCAAGTATTATGTTTACGGCAGGCTTTGGCACAAACACATTGATGACTGCGAGGATAAAATAATCGCACTCAGAAAGCAGTTTAATGCCGGGAAGATTTACTGTGAAACCAATGCTGACAAGGGATACCTTGCAAAAGAACTCCGCTCCAAGGGAGAGAGGGTTGTGGCATATCCCGAAACCACAAATAAATTCTTAAAAATAACATCATTCCTGAAAGGTGTATGGAAAAACGTGATATTTGTTGAAGGTACTGACAAGGAATACATAGATCAGATTACCGATTTCAATGAAAATGCGGAACATGACGATGCACCGGACAGCCTTGCAAGCATCATAAGGGTGCTTTGGAGCAAGAAGAATGAAGAGGACAGATATAAATCTGTCTGGGCACAATAACAAAAACACATTTCTGAAAAATCTTATATCGAGAGTCCAGAGACCAGCAACACCCAGAGTCCAGAGACCATAGATTTTTACTTTTGATTTATGGAGGATGGCAAATGCTGACTTATCAGGACTTAATCAAAATCCCGCCTACGGACGAGGCAGGAAGAATAGCTTTTGTAAATTCTGCAATCGCAGAGCATAAATCCACAGCAGTTTATAAAACAGCGGTCACTGCCGTTGAGTATGAAAAACAGCGCAATACCACGATTTTACAGTATGAGAAGACCTTAAGAACCATTACCGGACAGCTTGTGCCGGACAGATGGTCTCCGAACTGGAAAACATGCAGCAATTTCCTTAACCGCTTTACCACTCAGCAGAATCAGTATCTTCTTGGAAACGGTGTCACATGGAACAACGAGGAAACAGGAAAGAAACTCGGAGCTGATTTTGATACACAGCTTCAGAAGGCAGGCAAGGCGGCTCTTGTTCAGAGTGAGGCTTTTGGCTTCTTTAATCGGGACCACATGGAAGTATTCACGATAACGGAATTTGCACCTCTTTATGACGAGGAGAACGGCTCTTTAAGGGCAGGCATCCGTTTTTGGCAGGTAGACAGCCTAAAACCCATGAGGGCTACGCTCTACGAAGAGGACGGCTATACAGATTACATCTGGAGCTGGGATGAAAACACAAACATAGGTCTCAAAACCCAGTACGGGGCAGTCCTTAAGCCAAAAAGAACCTACAAGCAGATTGTGAGGGTTTCGGAGGTGGACGGAACGGAGATATTTGACGGTGACAATTATCCGACATTCCCGATCGTGCCTTTGTGGGGAAATCCGCACCATCAGTCGGAACTGGTCGGAATAAGGGAGCAGATTGATGCTTATGACTTTATCAAAAACGGCTACTTAAACGATCTCGATACCGCACAGATTTACTGGATTCTCAAAGGAGCAGGCGGTGTTGATGATGAGGACATGGTCAAGTTCCTCGAGCGCATCCACATGACAAAAATAGCAAACCTCGATCCTGACCAGGAAGCAGAACCCGTGACGGTAGACATTCCCTACGAGGCAAGGGAAAAGCTCTTAGACCGTATTGAAAAGGATTTGTACCGTGATTACATGGCTCTGAATGTCGAGGACATAAAGGGCGGAGCGGTCACAGCCACCCAGATTATGGCAGCGTATGAACCGCTCAACACAAAAACGGATCAGTTCGAATACTGTGTCATCGAATTTATCCATGGAATTCTGAAGGTTGCCGGAATTGATGATGAACCGACTTTTACACGCTCAAGGCTTGTGAATACCTCCGAGGATATTTCCACGGTAGTTTCGGCGGCATCATACCTTGATAGTGAATACGTGACCAGAAAGATTCTTGATATCCTCGGTGACGGTAACCTTGCTGATGAGGTGCTTGAGCGCATGGATACAGAGGATATGGACAGAATGAATGCTTTTGATGGTGCGGAAGGAGGTGACAAGGATGGAGATACCGACACTTGAAATCTCGATAAAGGAACTCGCACATAAGGCAGCCAAAAGGGCACTCGAAAAAGAAGGAATGTATGCGGCAGCAGGTTTCCTTCTAAATGCCTACAATGACGATCATGTTTTCAGGGATGCTGTTATAGCTTCTGTACGGAGTGCAATAAAAGAAAGCAGCAATAAACTGTCTGAGGAAGAATGTGGCGAACTGGCGGTGAAGGTTTCAGACCGCTTTTTCGGTGCGGAGGGCTGATCTATGGCAGATGCAGGATATGAAGAAACCGAAAAGCTCCTAAAAGCCCTCGAAATCAGAATATCAAAAGAATACAAGCAGGCATCGGAAGAGGCGCAGAAGAAACTCGATGATTATCTCAGACGTTTTGAAACCAAAGACAAGCTGAAAAAGAAAGCCCTCGATGCGAAACTGATAAGCAAACATGATTATACCGAGTGGCGAAAACAGCAGATCATGGTGCAGGAGCGGTGGACTGCATTAAGGGATGAGCTTGCAGAGGACTACCACAATGCGAACAAAATCGCAAAGAGCATCACAAAAGGCTA
>CAJOPI010000026.1 GCA_905236275.1 uncultured Lachnospiraceae bacterium
ACTTCGTACAGTTTCATCTGTATCCTCCTGTTAAGAATCTTTTTGTTTTGGCATTGCAAAAGCGCTCAGGATCGTCTCCATGAGATGCTTGTCCGAATCAGTCTGCAGCCCATCCGTAAGCCTCTCGAGGAGATCCTCCTGTTCTGCCGTGAGATAGCGTTTACTCGCATACCATCCGTCGACAGCATGGATTCCGCCGCCTTTTCCCGGCGTAGTATAGAAGGAAGTGATCTCGGAGATAGCAGCAAGGTCACGCTTGATTGTTTCCCGGCCAACGCCAAAATCCCGCATTAGCTCTTTAATCGTTGTAAACCGACGATCGGATATCGCATCCCTGATCGCCAGCCGTCGTTCGCTTGTGCTTATCACCGTTCTCACCTCCTTCCCGCTTTTGATGTTCAGAGGATATTCCCTAAAGGGCTCGCCTAATGAGCCCTTTAAGAATCTTTCTGAACGCTTTCAGATTTCCCCGGGATTTTTCCTCCCAGTACCTGTCAAGCAAGCAAATAATAAGGCCATTTTGAAAATCTGTATTTGGGGTTGGTTGGGGGTGAATTTGGTTCGAATTTGGTTCGGGAACAAAAAAAGAGCCCTGCAGTCTTTCTGCAGAGCTCAACTCTTAGAAATGATATGTTGAATTGTTAAGGATTGGTTTTCCAGAAACCATGTCCCTTTGTATACTTCTCCATGCGCACCGTACTATAGTCTACCGGCGGCAGTTCATTTTCAATAATGATAATCTGCTCAGCGCATGGATGATTAATTATGTATTTGAACAAAGATGACTTCATGCTCTCCGAAGCAAGTTCACTGTCATCTACATCTTCCTTGAGCGACAGGACTGGTGAGTCCATCACAAATATCTTGGGGCGATATTCTCCGTATTGAGCAAGGTATTCCTGTACAGCCATAGATAGAATAACATTAAGAAATGCTCGGAATCCTTGACCGTAAGATTTCTTCTTTGTTTGATTGACTTTAATATCAAACGCCTTCAGATCAAACTCCGATGTACGGTAATCATCAAATTTGCATTCCGTCAGGAGTTTATCCAAAATAGCATGAAATCTTGTCATAAACTCTTCGCCATAGTATTCATTAATCTTGAAATTTGGCGGTTCCGGTTTCGACTTAAATGCAATCAGGTTTCCCCTGATCCTCTCGCTGACATCTTCATACGCAGTCTTTTTGCTATGTAGTGTCAATGCCAGCGAAAATCTTGATAATTCCTCTCGTAGCAGATCCACCTTGGGTTGAAGCTCTTGGGAAACCTTATCTTCCAACTCTTTCATTCTGGCTTGAAGCTTTTCTCTCTGAGCCTCTTTATCCGCGATTTCAGTTTTTAAGCTTTTCTGTACCGATTTAAGATCCACAATCTTGGGAGTTATCCTGGCGACCTCGACCGATGCCGCTTCCATACAGGATTCTTCTTTTTCTTTACCCATAGCGTTACCGCAGAACGGGCATGCCTGTGGCTGTACGACACCGTCTTTCGTAATGTGCTCGCCTTCGGCCATAAAGGTAAGCCTTTTCAAATCAGAACGATACTGAGATTGTAAGGATCTATATCGATCCTCCAACACACGGCACTCTGTAAGTTCCTTATCTATCTGATAAATCGTTGCCCCGATTTCCTTATTCTCTTCTATCAACGATTTTATCTCGCTCTCTGTATGATCAATTTCAGCAAGAATCGTTGTCATCCTTTTTTCAATTTGAACTGGGGTCTCTGCATCAGGATCAAGTTTCAGCTCATTCTCTTGGTCCTGAATCGTTTTTAGCTGCTCATCCGCAAATGCAACCACTGCTTCTTTTTTCGCCTTGTGAATATCCGGTTTATCGTAGTCCTTTCCGTCATCATGATCTTCACCTGTCATTAGAAAAAGCAGTGCCGCTTTTGCCACAGGTTCTCTGGAATGTTCCGATGGCAACAAGATACTTCCTTCAGCATCGATCTTTTTTTCACGCAAAACAAATATCTGATCAAATGCACGATTACTCAGCTCTTCCCTCTGACAATGAGCTGATTTGTTAATTCTGTGCTTTGCGTCAATTCCTATAAGTTTTAACCACACATGACAGATTCGATTATTGCCTTCAAGCGTATACTCACCGGACTCAATATCCTGAACAGTACTAACAACCTTAATCTTTGTGGTATTAAGCATCCTCTCCATCGAAAGATATGCGCCATCAACATCGAATTCTATATGTATCCTGTCGTATCCCTTATTGTCATCTATACGTGTTTCCTCATTCCCCATCATGTAGTCAATACACTCAGCAACATAACTCTTACCTGTATTGGATGAGCCATAAAGGATATTAACACCCGGTTGTAATTCTACAGAAGAAGTCTCGACACCTTTACCGGTCATTGTTATCTTTTTAATGTAATACAAGATCAGGACCTCCCCTCTTCTTTTAATGCCTTCGCGCGGATGAGTTTATGAAGCTCTCCTTCACTATAGTTTGAATACTCCTTTAGTATTTCTTTTAATTGGATTTTGTATTCTGATGCATAACTGCTCTCCATTTTAGAAAAGCAATTCATTCCTGATTCGGTCGCACGAAACTGGAAACCATTATTCATTACAACCTGAAGCATCCCGTTTTTAACAAGTGACTTTATTGCCTCACTCACCGCTTGTTTTCTTGCAGAAAACTCACTATACTTAAATCCATTATCTCCATGAAGATTCTGTCCTTGCTCCGAAAATTCGTGTGCGTAAACCGTCATGAAATCATACATGACCATCTGATCCTCTGTAAATGACTTATCCGGAGCAGATATGGCAAGCAGCATCATTCTTGGTTCAATCTCATATTTCGAATTATATAGTCTCTGTATCATCTACCCACCAAAGCCTATCCTCTCCTACTAAAATATGGCAAATACCCTGTTTCTCAGCCGCTGCAATCCAATCCAACAGCCGTCGCTTAGTATTGGATGATAGCTGAGCATTTCCGGCACTATTCAAAACTCGAAGCAGCCGTTGATAACCATTTTGTCCTTCACTGAAGCTCAACTCCCATACAGGAGTTACTGTATCAAGCACCTCCTGCTTTACGATGTCAAATCCATCTTTTTCTTTAATCTTCAGTATTTCCTTCGAAGATTCCCGTATCGTATCTGCCGAATAAAAGTCTCTACGCTGCTTTTCAAAATTCCTCTGATAAACAGGGTACGATTGAAGATCTTCCATCTCCATACATGGAATATGCTCAGCATCGGCATAGGCCTTGAGCAACTGCTTAACATATGTCATCTCTTTAACAGGATCAATGATCAGTGGCGGCGTTTTACTCTCCGGTTTCGCATGTTTCTGAACCAGCGATTCGAACATCTGCAATTCCTTACTATCCTCATCATCCAATTCTGGAGCAACTACTTCCTGATCAATTGTTACAATACAGTTCGGTTGAGGAACAGCATATAAAAAGATCTCTGCCAAGAATGTTCCGAAATCTTTTTCTTCTTTGAGGTCTTTCCATCTTTCGCGTAGCTGATCATCAAGGATATCATCACCTTCAATCAGCTCTGTCATTGCATTAATTACAATTTCAAGTTTCTGCGCATTAATAAGCCCATCAATTATATTTTCATCAAAATAGCCTGGAGCCTCTGCAATGATATCAGAATTGCCAGCTCCTTTTTTAAGTGTCTCTGCAACATCGTGTTCTCCGCGGAACCACTCTATCGACTCCCTGTCCGGAACATTGTACCTTTTATGCGTAATACCTTGTTCAAGATCTTTTTTGGTGATTCTCCCGGTTACTACATCCTCATGATCGCACATGAATTTAAACAGAACCTGAGCCATACCGGTCATATTCCGCTTGTTCATACCCTTTTCAATTACATGTGCATATGAAGAGTAGTTAATACGCATTCTTTCTCCTCC
>CAJOPI010000027.1 GCA_905236275.1 uncultured Lachnospiraceae bacterium
ACTTGCATTATCACAAGCTATAAGAGAGACGGGGATATTTTAAGAAGGGCGGTAAAGAGTGTTCTTGCCCAGACATGGGAAAATATCGAGCTTTTTATCGTGGATGATAACAGGGGAGAGGGAGCGGAGAAATACAGCAGTGAGGTCAGGAAAATAGCGGAGGAGTCCGGCGAAAGGGTCTCTTACTTAAAGAGCGGTGAACCCCGCGGGGCGCAGGCTGCGAGAAATACAGGTATAAAAAAGGCGACCGGCGACTATATTGCTTTTCTGGATGACGATGATGAATGGCTTCCGAAAAAGCTTGAACTCCAGGTGAAGCTTATGGAGAAGGAAAAGGACGCGGGACTCTGCTATTGCGACGGATTCAGGGTTAATGATTCGACGAATCCACCGACGGTCAAAAGGCGCTTTAATATGGGCTTTAAGACAAGGCTCAGCTATAAGGATATGCTCTGCTCGGACGAAATCGGTTCCACCTCGCAGGCTCTTGTAAGAAGAGAGGTTTTCGAGAAGGTCGGCGGTTTTGACCTGAATTTCCCCGCGCGGCAGGATTATGAGATGTGGCTTCGCATAACAAAATGTTATCCGGCAGTCGGCATAGATGAGCCGCTTTTCAAATATCATGTCGGGGCTAACGGACAGGTTTCCAAGAACTGGAAAAAATGTATGCAGGGACATGAGCTTCTCTATAAAAAATACAGGGAGGATATCGATAAGATCCCGAAGGCGAAATTCAACGTGATTTTTTATCTTGCGCATTATTACAGGATGGATGGGCAGAATTTACGCGCTTTGAGGAAATATATCAAGGCTTTTTTTGTTTCGCCCGTCGCTTTTATCGAAAAAGGTAAGATAAAATTTGGTCAAATGAAATGGAATAGCAATTGACATAATATTTTCTTTATAGTAGAATAACCGATAGTTTATGTTTGGTTGGCATGAATTTAGCATGAAATTTGGAGGTTCTTCTATGAAAAAGAAAATATTGGCAGCGGTAACGGCTTTATCCATGGTAATTACTCTTGCGGGCTGCGGACAGTCAGCAACAGGAAGTGCTGAAACAGCGGAAACATCTTCTTCCATGGCAGCAGACAGTGAATCAAAGGCTGAGGAAAATGCGGAGAGCGGAACCGAAGAGGATGCTGTTCTGAATATGGCATATCAATACGGTTTAGCTTATGCGCCTCTTACAATTGCCCAAGTCAATGGACTTATAGAAAAGAATTATGAGGAGAAAACAGGCGGTAAGCTTACTGTAACCTGGACACAGATGAGCTCCGGAGCCGATATAAACACCGGTATTGCTTCAGGCTCCATAGATGTCGGCTTTATGGGAATAGGTCCTGCAGTTACCGGAGTTACAAAGGGACTTGGTTATAAGATCTTCACAGGTCTTTCAGGTCAGGAGCATGGTCTCATGTCAAATGATGAGAGCATCAAATCGCTTTCAGACCTTGTGGGTTCGGATAAGCAGCTGGCACTTGTAAATATCGGTTCAATTCAGCATGTTATTCTTGGTATGGCACTTGCAAAGAACGGCTATGGGGCTCATGACCTTGATGCCAATCTTATTGCCATGAAGCATCCTGACGGAATGACTGCTCTTGAAACGGGAAATGTAGCGGCACATCTGACGACCAATCCTTATATCTACAAAGAGCGTGAAGAGAGCGGGCTTCATGAGCTGCCGGAGGTTTCCGAGATATGGACTGCCGACAGGTCGTTTATCGTGGGCGTGGCAGCAGAGACCTTACATGATGAAAAAAAGGAAGTATACGAGGCACTTTGCGAAGGAATATCGGAAGCTGTCGAAATGATAAATTCGGACGCAGAAGCCGCTGCAGCAATTACGGCAGAGTTTGACGGAAATACGCTTGAAGACGAAATAAAATATATAGGTCTCGGAAGCTACGATACAAAGCTTAAGGGAGTTTTCGAAACGGCAAAATTTATGGGAGAGAATGATTTCATAGACATTACTCCCTCATCCATAGATGAACTCGTTTTTGATAATGTCGAGGGTGACTGATGATTTCCAAAATAAAAGAGAAAGCAATGGGACAACATAAGGGGAGACATGAAAGGGGACTCCTGCCGAAGATAATTTTTGCACTGATCGTGCTCCTTATCTGGGAGTGTATAGCAAGGGCTGAGATTTTTGGACCGAAATCGGCACTTGTATTCCCTACTGTAGAAGCGATAGCCGTTGCGTTCATAAGAAATTTTACAAAGGGCTATGCAGGTATTTCGCTCTGGGTTTATATATTAAATTCCATGAAGCTTCTGTTTATAGGACTGCTGATAGGTATCCTGCTTGCGTTTCTTCTGTCCGGACTTGCCATGCTTTCAGCACCTTTTTATCATATATACAATCTTGTGGTTTCTGTATGTGACCTGCTTCCGGGTGTTGCCCTGCTGCCGGTGGTCATAGTTTTGTTCGGGGTAAATCCGGGAGTTATAGTATTTCTGGTGGTTCATGCTGTGCTATGGCCGATGTCAAGGAGCGTACTGGACGGATTTCTTGCAGTTCCCCGCATCTATATAGAAGCAGGCATGAATATAGGACTTAAAGGACCTTCCCTTCTTTGGGGAGTTTATCTTCCGGCAACCATGCCCTATATCCTTTCGGGAATCAAAGGAGGATGGGCAAGGGCATGGAGAGGTCTCATAAGTGCAGAGATGATTTTCGGCATTGCGACCTGCCCCGGAATAGGTCTTTTTATAAATCAGATGCGTACAAATATGAATAATGAAGAAATGTATGCAACACTTATTGTTATCATCATAATCGGTGTGATCGTACAGTATGGGATTCTTTCACCCATAGAAAATGCAACGGTCAGAAAATGGGGACAGGTGAAATAACAGTGGATAATTCGGATTTCATTTTGGAAGTGAGGAATTTAAGAAAAGTTTATGCGGATGAGCCGGATGGAACGCCTGTAATCAACGAACTTAATCTTTCGCTTAAAAGAAAAGAATTTTTATGTATATTGGGACCGTCAGGCTGCGGAAAGACGACCTTTTTAAGATGTGTTGCCGGATTCGAGAAATATGAAGGAACTATCATAGTAAACGGTCAGGAAACGAAGAAGCCCGGAACTGACAGGATAATGGTTTTTCAGGATTTTAACCAACTTTTCCCATGGAAAACCATAGAAAAGAATATTCAGTATCCTCTGATTCTTCAGGGAATGAAGGATAAGAAGGTTCTTGAGCAGATAAGCTCGGAGGTGCTGGGTAAGGTCGGGCTCAGCGGTGTGGAAAAGCATTATCCGCACCAGCTGTCCGGAGGAATGAAACAGAGGGTCGCAATAGCTAAGGCACTGGCATTGAAGCCGCAGATCATACTGATGGATGAACCATTTGCGGCGCTGGATGCCATCACCCGTAACAACCTGCAGGCTGAGCTTGCTGACATATACAGGAATGAGGACTGCACCTTTATATTTATAACCCATAATATTCAGGAAGCTATCGTTCTTGGCAGCAGGATAATTGTTATGCGGGAGGGCGGAGCTATCGCCACTGAC
>CAJOPI010000028.1 GCA_905236275.1 uncultured Lachnospiraceae bacterium
AAAAGTTTCACACCGAAGAAGAGGAATCAATCCCTGATAGTATTAGGAGTATGCTGGATGAGGGAGAAAAGGCAAGAGAACGTGAGGAGGTCTCACATACAGAGGAGATATTTAAGGCTATTCGCAGTTCAGAGGATTATTCCGCGCTTTCTGTTAAGGTGAAAATTGATGTTTTCGCCAACCTCATTTGGTGCAGGGGAATGGTGTATGATTTTGACGGGGCGAATGCGTATTTAAGGGAAGCCTATGAAGATGAAGAGTTAAAACCAAAGAAGGTAAGACTGGCATTTCTGTATGCGCAGATACTATGGAACCTGATGTTGTTTGAAGAAGCGATTGAGGTTCTAAAAGATGATGGAATCACTGAATCGAAGACTATGTTGATCCAACTGTTTACAGATTTATGTGAAGCGAGCATATGGAGATATAATGGCAAAGAAAGAAACTACAAAAAAGCAAAAGTATATGAGGAACAGGACTGGACGGAAGAATATAAAGTCGAGGCAAAACAACGATATTTGGTTCTGCGAGATAAATACATTAACGATGAAACCTATAATCTGAAAGATCATACGAAGTATGAACGGGACGAGGACTTGGAGTATGCCTACTACTGGTTAGGGAATATTGCAGGCCGGTTGTTCCATGAGCATGAGGATGCGGTACAGTTTTTGAATAGGGCGAAAGAATACAATGACCTTCGGATTTATAATGAATGTCTGGCGGCAAATTATCTTGAAATTGCAAGGCGTTTCACGAGATATAAAAAGAATACGAAGGCATATCAGATTGATAAGGCAGCGCTAAGCAAGGCTTGGATATGTTTTAAAATAGCTTTTCGGGTTGATGATGAGATTTTGCTAAAGAGTATGTACAAGCGGACGGCGGCGCTTTTTTTAGACTGCCTGTTTTTGATGAAGAGGTTTTCTGAATATGAGGATCTTTGGGATAAAGCTTCAAAATATATGGATAAGGGTAAGCATGAGTGGTTATTGAAGGCAGAAGTAGACGCGCAGTACATGTTTGAAATGGATCCGGAAGTGGTTGACAACCTTTCTGACGAAGAGAAAATCTATATCAAATGCGTCCGCCTGTATTATATGGCAGGATATAAAAAACAGGTACGGGATATAGCAGGAGGGAACAGGCATTATAACCGGATTATAAAATACGTTGATGGTGAGATTGAAAGAGAGCGGACGGAGCTGACATGGGGAGAAGAGATAGTTCGAATCTTGCTGTTAGGTTTCGATGCTGCTTTCTTTGTCAGAAATAAGGAAGCTTTCTATAGGTACAAGGATTTACTTGATGAGTATGATTCCTCCGGAGACAGTGTTCGTGAGGCTATGGCATGTGAACTCGAGGGGGATTGGGATGGTGCCGAGGCCTTGTTGACCAGAGAATATAGAAACAACCTGGATGTATCTACCTTTATGGTGCTTAATGGCTGTTACATTCGGCATGCGCAAAAATGCCAGTCGGAGCAGAAAATATCAGAAGAGGAAGCAGCCGTTTGCAGAAGACTATGCCGGGAAAAGTCTCATGCACTATATGAGGAGGTACTTGCCGGGAAGGGTGCTTTGCTATTTGATGAGGTGAGTTTTTATCGAGGATACATTCTAGAAGAAATAAACTCATGGCATGATATTCCCAAAGCCATGCAACTGTACGGTCGTTTTTATGATAAAATGAAAGCTGAGCCCGATCATTTGTATGAGCTCGAAGAAGTGCTGAAACAGATCACGCTTGATTTTTCGGATATGAACGAGCGCGCAGAACGGAACAGGAGGATGTTGTCTATTTCGCCGTTAGAGGTAAATCATCAATTCTATAGGAATATGCTAAATCTGTATGTTGCTAATTTTTATTATGGCAAGGCATTGGAATTATGGAAAGAGATCATTCCAAAACTGAAAATGTCACATCCGGAGACGGCTTATGAATATCATATGCTCCGTATCCTGACTGCGCTTTACGTTGTTGTTCCTCGATCGGATGGTATAGGTTGCAGATATTCTTTTGTCAGGCTAGCTAATATCATAAATTGGCTTCGTAAAGAGAAGTTATACAAGAAGCATTGTTTTGGAGAAAAAGGAAAGCGTGTCGTATTGCCGTTGGAAGTCGTGTTTGCTTTACTTGATGATGGTCGAATGTCAGAACTGGATGAATTTGATACGGTTTTTGTGCCGTATAGCAGCAGTTTTGCTTTGCAGAATGATTTGGTTCATCAGGAGTATTTGCCGGCGAGGGACATTTTGCGTTGGATATGTAACGGTGAGAATGTAAAGCAGTTCGCTCCTCCGATATTTGATGTTGCAGCCAAAGTGGCTGAAGGTTCAGATAAATCGATAGAGAGGATTCAGATAGAGGTGCTAGTGGAGCAGGATCGGGATGTGAGATTTTTGTTTGAAGAGGTATTGAGCTTATAGGGAGAAACAAGGATGAATGAATTAGAGTTGTCAAATATTGCAAAGTCAGAAGATTTAAGAGAGATGAAGGGCAGCCTTTTTGAATTTGCAGTTAGTGCCTTGACAAAGGATCCGGCGGGAGCAATTATGTCTTTGGCAGAGGCGATTAATTCTGTTGGTAGTTTAAGAGATGCTATTTTTTATGAATCTTTCGTTAGGTTTTTATAAAATACTTATACCTGTTATCAAGGGAAAGCGGTGGAAGCGAATGTGAAAGCATTATCTATCAAACTGGCAGAGGCAAGCCCAAATCCTGATGCCGGGTATGTTGGTAATCCTTAGTTTCCTGGGGATTTCCGACTAAAGGAATGGAGGTGTCATATGTATCTGGATGTAGCGATTGCAGTGCCTGATGTGAAGGGTATTACATATCGAGAAAAA
>CAJOPI010000029.1 GCA_905236275.1 uncultured Lachnospiraceae bacterium
ACTCATATTGGGGCGGGTCATAAAGTCATTCACCCACTGGCAAGCAAGCTTGCCATGGATGATGACTTTTGACCCTGACATCATAAATATTCTGGCAGGATGTAGGATAATGAAAATGAAAAAATTACCGGTAGGCTATGAGAATTTTAAGAGAATAATTGAGGAAAACTTTTATTTTGTTGACAAAAGTATGTTGATAAAAGAACTGCTGGACAGAAAGGTTATGGTAAATCTCTTCACCCGTCCAAGACGTTTCGGGAAAACGCTGACACTTAGTATGCTGCAATGTTTTTTTGAGGATGAACGTGACAGTGTGGGAAAAAAGATTGATAACAGTAATCTTTTTCGTGGGCTAAAAATATTGAATGAAGGTGATGAGTACAGCTCGCAGATGGGGCAGTATCCTGTCATTTCCCTGACACTCAAGAGCGGAAAACAGAATAGTTTTGAAAGCAGCAGGGAATTTCTGATAAGGGCGATAGCAGGGGAATTTGGCAGACATAGCTATATACTTGAAGGGGAAAGTTTTGACGATACTTCAAAAGCGCAATACAAAGCTTACATGAATATGGAGGCAACGGCCGAGTCGTACAAATATTCTTTGAAATTTTTATCTGAATGCCTGAAAAAGTGGTGTGGCAAAGACGTAATAATCCTCATTGATGAATATGACGTTCCCCTTGAAAATGCCCATACATTTGGATTTTATGAGAAAATGACAGATTTTATTCGTGAGTTTTTAGGGGGAGCTCTAAAAACTAATAATTGCCTTAATTTTGCTGTGCTCACAGGCTGCTTAAGGATTTCGAAGGAGTCAATATTCACGGGACTTAATAACTTTGATATAAATTCGCTTCTAAGTGAGGGCTATGGGGAATACTTTGGCTTTACTCCCGAAGAAGTAAGGAAGATGTGTGCCTATTATAATCTTGATGACAAATATGATGAGTTAAGGGAGTGGTACGATGGGTATGAGTTTGGGGAGGCGAATGTCTATAACCCGTGGAGTACCGTACTCTATGTCAGAGACCATAAGCTTAAGCATGATGCTTATCCTGTTTCATATTGGGCAAATACGAGCGGTAATTCTATTGTTCGTGCGCTTATCGATAGAGCGGACAGAAGCGTAAAAGATGAGATAGAAAAGCTTATATCCGGGGGTACAATAGAAAAGCCTGTGCATGAAGACATAACTTATGCTGAAATTTACGACGACATGGATAATCTTTGGAATTTCATGTTTTTTACGGGGTATTTCAAAAAAGTGTCTTCGAGATTTGAAAACCGGACGCAGTATCTGACACTTGCGGTACCAAATCAGGAAGTGCTCTATATTTTTGAAAATAAAATACGCGGCTGGTTTGATGAGAAGTTAAAAAAGAGAAATCCTGATGCGCTCTTTAAGGCTATCGCTGACAAGGACGCGGACAAGGTAAGCGAGGAGCTTTTTAATATTTTATATGAAACGATAAGTTTTCACGATTATTATGAGAATTTTTATCATGGACTTCTGGCGGGTGTGCTTTATGGTATGGATAAATACGTCGTGAAGTCAAACAGAGAGTCGGGGAACGGACGAACCGACCTCTATTTAAGACCTGCAAGAGCGACAATGCCTGTCTATATTTTTGAGTTCAAGATTGCAAAGCGGGCGGACGAGATGCAGGCAAAAGCAAAGGAAGCCTTACAACAAATCCACGATAAAAACTATGACGCCGAGCTTATAAATGAAGGTTATAAAAATTTTGTTTTTTACGGGGTTTCGTTTTATGGGAAGGACTGCTGCGTAGTTGTGGAGTGACGCCATCAGCTTAAGCTTTTTAACAATTTTTAAGCTGACGGCTGAACTTTGCCATGCCTTTGACTTATAATAAAAATCCTGCATTTCTGATTACTCTTTCCCATTCCGCATCGGTTAGTTCTTCGGGCTTTTCTGACTTTGTCAGAGATTCGAGATCGGGCTTCCGGCCGGTTTTTTGCAGGGCGGAGATGGCACTTTGGCGCAGGGTTTCGGGATTGAAGCCTGTCTGGCAGGGGATATCTTTTTCGCCTGAAAAAGCATGGTCGTGGTCGAAAAGAGGGTGAAGTGATAAGATTTCCCCGCTCTGATTATCCATGAAAAATCCCCAGTTTCCTATGTGCCTGTCTTCGTTTGAGATGATGAAATCTGCAATCTGCATAGCGTAGTAGTCGTCGGCAAATTTTTCCTCGACCGAACTATAGGCATAATTGTCGGGATAGCCGTTGCCCTCGCAGAAGACTTGATAATCTTCAAAGCTAAAAATTGATTTGGCTTCCGAGCTGATTATCGGACATTTGACAACAATTTCCCCACTTTTCCGGATCTTTTCCAGGCGTTCGGGGCTTGTGATTTCAAAAAGCTCTTTCTCTTCAGCTTTTATGTATGGAACATGTTTTATCTGTAAGAGGTCGAAAATTTTAGATGCGGCAGCTTCTTTTCTTGAAATCTTGTAAAGCCAAAGACGGCCGTCATTATCAGCTTTCCAGGTCTTGGCTGACATTCCGAGAACCGAGGGCTCGGGGGTGTGGATTTTACCTTCGACGAGTTTGGTGCCGCCGCATAAAGCAACCTCGGAAATGTCCTTGTTCTGCGGCTGGCGGAAAAGAGAAACCTCTTCCCATGAAATATTTTCATCAGCATTTTTTATCCAGTAGGAGTCACTCAGAGTTGCAAAGTGCAGGGCTTCGGTAATCCTGTACTGATTGTTTTGGGAAAGGCGCAGGCTGTTAAGGATATTTTTGGCGTTAGTGCGGGCGATATTCATGTGACGGCTTTCAGCCCAGCCATGATAAATATCGTCATAACTGACCTTGTCGAATCGAAGGGAAATTGGCAGCAATGCCTTATTCAGAATATTTAAGCTATAGTTATCGCTTATTTCGAGAACCGGAGTATCCATTAACATCAAAAATTTCGCAGACATAGAGACCTCACTTTTGCGCTTTTTTTTATCCTATAATTTTTAGCTTATTAATGTCAATACACACTTTTATCACATATCAAACACAGATACTTTTGAATTTAGACACAGGTTGGTTTTGGTTTGTACTTATAATGATGCCTGTCAGTTATCCTTTTTAAGGAGCAGTTCCTAAGGATGATTAAAAATGAAGTTATGAAAGGGGCATCTTATATGCTGAAAAGAAAGCTTATTAAAAAACTCGGGATTGCGGCTCTGGCTGCGCTTATGACAATAACAATGCTTACGGCATGCAGTAGTAATGGTAGTAAGGAGGCGGCAGCTGTGACTGAAGAAGTTCAGGAAGCAGGCGGGGAGAAGGCAGACGATAAGCCGGAAGAAAACTCAAAGCCGGAGGATGCCGCAGGAAAAGATAAAGCTCCCGGAGCCAATGCGGAAGGTCATGATGCACCTCCCGGCGGAGCAGAGGGACATGATGGTCCTCCCGGCGGACAGACGGCAGCAGTAACCGAATGGGATTCCGTAAATGAATACAGCTCTGACGAAACGGTTGACGCGCTTAAGGTTGAGTCGACAGGAACGGATGAAAATGCTGTTCATGTTCTTGACGGTGCGACGGTAACCTTTAATGATATAAATTTAAGCCGAAAGAGTGATGATTCTTCAGGCGGAGACGCAGCAAGCTTTTACGGAGTTGGTGCGGCACTTCTTGCAACAGACGGAACCGCGATAGTGAACGGCGGTGAGGTCACGACTGATTCATCAGGCGGTGCGGGTCTTTATGGTTATGGTGACGGCGTGGTTTATGCCAAAGATGTGACTATAAACACAAAGCAGGATACTTCGGGCGGAGTTCATGTAGCAGGCGGCGGAACGCTTTATGCATGGGATC
>CAJOPI010000030.1 GCA_905236275.1 uncultured Lachnospiraceae bacterium
AATAATTCTTTTTATGATAACCCCTTTATAAATATTTATACTCCCCTCATGAACCCCGACACATTGTGTCGGGGTTTTTTCTTGACTTAAAGGTCCCGTCTGATTAAAATATAGTCCATGAGAAAATTTAACCTTATAGCTCCATGTCATTTTGGACTTGAAGCGGTATTAAAAAGAGAAATAACAGATTTAGGATATGAGATTGTCAGAACCGATGACGGCAGGGTGAGCTTTGCAGGTGATGCGGAGGCCGTTGCAAGAGCGAATATAGGCTTAAGGACGGCGGAGAGGGTTCTGATAGAGGTTGGTGAATTTGAGGCAAGGACCTATGATGAGCTTTTCGAAGCCACAAAAGCTCTGCATTGGGAGGAGTTTTTGCCGAAGGATGCAAAATTCTGGGTAAAGAAGGCTTCTACGGTAAAGTCAAAGCTTTTCAGCCCCTCTGACATACAGTCCATCATGAAAAAGGCAATGGTGGAAAAAATGAAGCAGACCTACCATCTGGAGCATTTCAACGAGGATGGAGACGAATATCCGATAAGGGTATTTTTATATAAGGACAGGGTGACGGTTGCGCTTGACAGTACGGGTGATTCGCTGCATAAAAGAGGTTACAGGAAGATGCAGGGAGCGGCACCTATTGCGGAAAATCTTGCGGCGGCACTTATAATGCTGACACCCTGGAAAAAGGACAGGATTCTTGTGGACCCCTTCTGCGGCAGCGGAACTATCCCGATAGAGGCGGCAATGATCGCGGCCAATATCGCGCCGGGACTTGAAAGGGAATTCAGCGCGGAAAGCTGGAGCGAGCTTGTTCCGAGAAAGGTCTGGTACAACGCGATAGATGAGGCTCAGAGCCTTGTCAAAACGGATATAGAAACCGAAATACAGGGCTATGATTTAGACCCTGAGATGATAAGGATTGCACGAAGCAATGCGGAACGCGCCGGAGTGGAGAAGCTTATCCATTTTCAGCAGCGTGATGCAAAAGAACTGTCACACCCGAAGAAATATGGCTTTGTCATAACCAATCCACCCTATGGGGAGAGGCTTGAAGACAAGGAGAGTCTTATACCGATATACAGAAACTTTGGCAGGGCGTGCAGGGCACTCGACAGCTGGTCCGTTTATATAATATCTTCCTATGAGAATATGGAAAAGAGCTTTGGGCGCAAGGCGGATAAAAACAGGAAGATATATAATGGTATGATAAAAACCTACTATTATATCTATGAGGGACCTAAGCCGCCCAAAAGACAGAAGGAGAGCGGGAAATGAGAAGATCGGGATATTTCCTTCTTTTCTTTGTGATAGCTTTCTCCGCTATGTGCTATTTCCTGATTTCAGGTAATGATATTTCGGTGGGATTTGCGAGGGAGAGAGGCGTATTTAACCAGACAGAAGGTGAATACAATGGCAGCTATTCCCTTTCCGAAAGGACTGATGACCGGGCAGGCTATCTGACAATTCCCCTTCCCGATAATTTGGGGGAGGAAAATGTCACGATCAGCAAGGATTTTTATCGTAAGGAAATAAAGGTCACCGTCAGCCCGGTTGAACAGGATTTTTATCATAAAAACCTTTTTTCCGGAGAAATGAACAGGATAAGCAGTATCAAATACGGCTATGAGGATGGTACGGCATACATTTTGTTTGACTCGGAAGATATAGTGGAGCCCGTAACGGAGATCAAGGCAGACAAGCTTTTTATAAAGTTCGTGAGCCCCGGTGAGTATTACAGCCATATTGTCGTTATAGATGCTGGACATGGCGGAGACGACTATGGTACCACGACTTATGGAATCAGGGAAAAGGATATAGTAACTGCTGTAAACGAAAAGCTCAGGGAAAAGCTTCCGGATATGCTTGTAGATTATAATGCAGGTATATATTTTACGAGAAGCGGTGATGAAAATCTTTCCGAAGAGGAGAGAGAAAAGCTTGCCCGGACGGTATCTGCCGATCTGTTGGTAAGCATTCATACGGCGGCAGACTCCAAAAGCAGGACGAGTAACGGAAGCAGGGCATTGTCTCTTTCTGCTGACAGGCTCGTTGCGGAAGGTTTTTCTAAGAAGGTTTCGGAAAAATGTTCGATATCCTATAATGGCTGGGTGAGCGGGAATGGACTGTCCATCCTTGAAGATACAGCTGAGGTGCCTCTGATGGTGGAGCTTGGATTTATCACCAACAAAAAAGAAGCACTTCTTATGAACAGCGAGGATTTTCAGGAAAAGGCAGCAGAGGCTATTGCGGAAAGCATTAAAGAATATTTTGGAAAGATGGAATGATGAGTAAAATAGAGAAAATCGTATTTGCAACCGGAAATAAGGATAAGGTAAGGGAAATCAACGAGATTCTCGAGGGCTTTTCGATACCTGTTTATACAATGAAGGAAGCCGGGGTTTCGGTTGATATCGTCGAGGATGGGAAAAGCTTTGAAGAGAATTCGCTTATAAAGGCAAGGACTGTCTGGAAGGAGTCGGGAGGGCTTGTGCTCGCTGATGATTCCGGACTTGAGGTTGATGCTCTTGGAGGAGAACCGGGTATCTATTCGTCAAGATACATGGGAGAAGAAACGTCTTATCATCTGAAGAATCAAAAGATTATAGAAAGACTTGCAGGAGTGGAAGAGGATAAGCGTACAGCCCGTTTTGTATGTGCAGTGGCAGCGGTTTTTCCTGACGGCAGCGAGAAGGTTGTAAGAGGTGTCATGGAAGGGCGCATAGGCTATGAAGAACAGGGCGAAAACGGCTTTGGCTATGACCCTATATTTATACTGCCGAAATACGGAAAAACCACGTCAGAGCTTCCTTCTGAGGTGAAGAACGAGGAGAGCCACAGAGGTAAGGCTCTCAGAGCAATGAGGATAGAAATAGAAAAATATGAAGATTCTGATAGTCAGTGACACACATGGAAGACACGATAATTTAAGGAAAGTTATTTATAAGGAAAGACCCTTTGATATCCTGCTTCATGCCGGAGACGTGGAAGGCGGAGAAGATGATATCAGGGAGCTTGCGGGATGCGACTGCAGGATAGTTATGGGTAATAATGACTATTTCTCAGACCTTCCTTCTGAGCTGGAATTCAAGATAGAGGGCTATAAATTCTTTTTGAGTCATGGGCATCGCTATGGCGTATCAATGGGACCGGACAGGTTCAGGGAAGAGGCTGAGAACAGGGACGTTGATTATGCGATATACGGTCATACCCACAAGCCTTACATTTCAAAAGAGGGAAATCTTACGGTAATGAACCCCGGAAGTATGTCTTATCCGAGACAGGAGGGCAGAAATCCGTCCTATATAATAATGGAAAGCCTTGAAAATGGCGGCTTTCATATCGCCATAAAATATTTTTGAAAAAAACCAAAAAAACTGTTGACATTATAGATACATGGAGATATAATATTTCTTGCGTCACGGGTTGAACGAAAAGGTTCCGAAGAAACGGGGTGTGGCTCAGTTTGGCTAGAGCGCCTGGTTTGGGACCAGGAGGTCGCAGGTTCGAATCCTGTCACCCCGACTTTGACTCTGACATATGTAACACTGCGGGTGTAGTTCAATGGTAGAACACCAGCCTTCCAAGCTGGATACGTGGGTTCGATTCCCATCACCCGCTTACATTTTTGCCTATTTTTCGAT
>CAJOPI010000031.1 GCA_905236275.1 uncultured Lachnospiraceae bacterium
TACTCGTACAGTCGTACAGCACCATGTTTACCCCCTTAACCTCATTAACAATCCTGTCCGTTACCTTTCCAAGTATCTCAAACGGGATTTCCGCTGCCGTCGCGGTCATGAAATCGCTCGTTACGACAGCCCTCAAAGCAACCGCATAATCGTAAGTCCTGCCATCTCCCATGACACCAACCGAGCGCATATTTGTGAGGGCAGCATAATACTGACCTATCTTCTTATCAAGACCGGCGCGAGCTATCTCCTCGCGGAATATCGCATCAGCGTCCTGTACCATGCGAACCTTGTCCGCCGTAACCTCACCGATAATTCTGATACCTAGTCCCGGTCCCGGGAACGGCTGACGGAAAACAAGATATTCGGGAATGCCGAGCTTCAGACCTGCTTCCCTGACTTCATCCTTGAAGAGCATACGCAATGGCTCGACAATTTCCTTGAAATCAACGCAGTCAGGAAGACCACCAACGTTATGATGCGACTTTATCGTTGCAGACTTTCCAAGTCCGGACTCAATTACATCGGGATAAATAGTACCCTGTCCCAGGAAATCAACCGCACCTATCTTCTTCGCCTCTTCCTCGAATACGCGGATAAATTCCTCACCTATTATCTTTCTTTTCTGCTCCGGCTCAGTCACACCCGCAAGCTTTTCATAAAATCTTTCCTGCGCATTAACCCTGATGAAATTCAGCTTATAAGGACCCTTCGGACCAAAAACAGCTTCTACCTCATCACCTTCATTTTTTCTTAAAAGACCATGGTCCACGAAGACACAGGTAAGCTGCTCGCCAACTGCCTTCGACAGAAGAACCGCAGCAACCGAGGAATCTACGCCGCCGGAAAGCGCACACAGTACCCTTCCGTTTCCGATTTTCGCCCTGAGCTTTTCAATGCTGCTTTCAACGAAGGACTCCATCTCCCAGTTTCCCTCGCAGCCACAAATTTCCATAACGAAATTCCTGAGCATCTTTGTGCCATCTTCGGTATGAACCACTTCCGGATGGAATTGAACAGCATAGAGCTTTTTAGCTTCATTTTCCATTGCCGCCACCGGACAGTTTGCAGTTCTACCGATATTTTCGAACCCCTCCGGAATATGCTCGATATAATCCGTATGGCTCATCCAGCATATGGAAGTTCCGCGTACATCCTTAAAAAGCAATGACTTTGTATTTACTTCAACCGTAGTTTTTCCATATTCGGACACAGGTGCCGTCGCAACCGTTCCGCCCAAAAGATGCGCCATCGCCTGTGCGCCATAGCAGATACCAAGTACCGGTATCCCCATTTCAAAAAGCTCCTTAGAGCATAACGCAGCGTCTTCCGCAAATACGCTGTTCGGTCCTCCGGTCAGAATTATTCCCTTCGGGCTCATTTCCTTAATCTTTTCCAAAGGCAAAGTATATGGGTGAACCTCACAATATACGTTAGCCTCTCTGACTCTGCGTGCAATCAGCTGATTATACTGTCCTCCGAAGTCAAGGACTATTATCATTTCTGCTTTCAAATCATTACCTCATTTCAATATTCTGTAACTCTTTATTTTACAGCAAAGACAAATATATATCAACAGGATAATTATATCATAATTAACTTCCTTCTTACATAAACAAAACATATCACATGCGCTATAAAAGTCACTGTCCATGTGGCCGGATAAGTAACATACAGCATAAACGGATTGTGAAAATATTCAAATCCGAAAAATGTAAATATCCATAAAAGGCGAAGACCGCAGGCTCCGACCAGCGATACAATCATCGGCATGACTGAATAACCTAAGCCTCTTAGCGAACCCACCATCGTGTCCATAAGTCCGCAAAGAAAATAAGGACAACATACCACAAGCAGTCTCACCATTCCCGCCTCGATAACATTTCCACTACCCGAATAAATCGAAAGCAGGTTTCTTCCAAAGAAATACACTCCATTCCCCAGAAGCAGCCCTGTGACCGTAACTGAAACAAGTGCCGAAATCAGTATCCTGTTTATCCTTTCTATCTTCCTTGCTCCAAAATTCTGACTTGTGAAGGTCAGTGCCGCCTGATAAAAGGCATTCATCGAAACATAGACAAAACCCTCTATATTCGAGGCTGCCGAACAGCCTGCTACAACTACATCTCCGAAGCTGTTTATCGATGCCTGTATTATAACATTTGAAATCGAAAAAAGCGTTCCCTGAAAGCTTGCAGGAAGTCCGATTTTTATAATCCTCAAAAATTTGTCATAATCAAGCTTCAGCTTGGAAAAGTCAAGTTTTAACGCACCCTCGCTTTTCATCAGACATCTGACAACAAGCACTGCCGAGACAAGCTGTGAAATTATCGTGGCAAGAGCAACTCCCGCCACACTAAGGTTACAGCCAATGACGAAAATAAGATTGAGGATTATATTTACAATTCCCGCAATAAACAGATAATACAGCGGTCTTCTCGTATCTCCGACCGCCCTGAGGATTGCCGCTCCAAAATTGTAGACCATCGCGGCCGTTATTCCCGCGAAATAAATTCTTATGTAAAGTGTTGCAAGCGGAAGAATTGTCTCCGGTGTCTGCATCAGCTTCAGGATTTCGGGTGCGAATAAAACACCTGTAAGTGTCAGGATAACTCCGCTGATCAGGCTCATAAGAATGCTTGTATGTACGGTCTTCTCCGTCTCGTCCGGTTTGCCCGCTCCAAAATAATGCGAGACAAGAACATTTGCTCCTACGGAAAGTCCTATGAAAAAGTTTGTAAGCAGATTTATAAGTGCGGAATTTGAACCGACCGCTGCAAGCGCAACATCACCCACAAATCGTCCGACAACAATGATATCTGCTGCATTGAACAACAACTGCAATATTGATGAAAGCATCAACGGCAGTGCAAAGATAAGCAGATTTAACGTTATCGGTCCGTTAACCATATCAATTTCATATTTTTTTTGACTTTTATTTGAAGACATATCTTCCTTTTTCTGCCATCGTTAAGGCACAAAAAGGAAACGAACAAAATCGTTTCCTTTTTCCGCCTTTATTGCAGATTGTTTTTTGACGTTTCCTTGAGTCGGGTCAGCGCGCGAGCTAATGAAGCCTGGGACATCTTATATTCCACAATGGACTTTCGCTGTCTCATCTGCTCCTGAGCCCTCTCAAGTGCCTGCTCCGCCCTCAGCCTGTCTATGTTCTCCGGAAGCTCACAGGTGTCTACAAGTGCCGTACAGCGATTATTCGCAAACTGTGCGGTACCAACACCGACAATCACCCGGTGCCATTCCCCGTCAGTCGTCTGATAGCTAAGCGGACCGACATCTACAGCAATGATCATTTCCTCATGGTGAGCCATAAGCACCATATCGCCGTCAATGCTCCTGAACAGCACAGCCTTGACCTTACCCTCAAAGAAAATGCCGCTTGATGCAATTATTCTGAAAAAATAACTTTCACCCATTACAATGTCTTCGCTTTCTCAGCAACCTCATCAATAGTTCCAACATTAAAGAATGCGTTTTCAGGATAAGCATCCGCATCTCCGCTTATTATAGCCTGGAAGCCCCTTACGGTTTCCTTCAGAGGTACGTATTTTCCGGGTATGCCTGTGAAATTCTCTGCAACGTGGAAAGGCTGCGAAAGGAATTTCTGGATTTTTCTTGCCCTGAATACTGTCTGCTTATCCGCTTCGGAAAGCTCCTCCATACCAAGAATTGCGATAATATCCTGAAGCTCCTTATACTTCTGAAGCATCTTCTGAACGCTCTGGGCTGTCTCGTAATGATCCTTGCCCACAACGTCAGCCTCAAGTATTCTTGAAGATGATTCCAGCGGGTCTACAGCAGGATAAATACCCTGCTCAACAATTTTTCTCGAAAGAACCGTAGTCGCATCAAGATGAGCAAAGGTCGTTGCAGGTGCAGGGTCGGTCAGATCGTCCGCAGGCACATAAACCGCCTGTACCGATGTTACCGAGCCTTCCTTCGTAGACGCGATCCTCTCCTGAAGCTCACCCATGTCCGTTGCAAGCGTCGGCTGATAACCAACAGCTGACGGCATACGACCCAAAAGCGACGAAACCTCCGAACCTGCCTGAAGGAAACGGAAGATATTATCGATAAACAACAGCACATCCTTATGCTGTCTGTCGCGGAAATATTCAGCCATGGTAAGTCCTGTCTCGGCAACTCTCATTCTTGCTCCCGGCGGCTCGTTCATCTGACCGAATACCAACGCAGTCTTTTCGAGAACGCCTGACTCCTTCATTTCCGACCAGAGGTCATTACCCTCTCTTGAACGCTCACCAACACCGGTAAATATCGAATATCCGCCATGCTCCGTAGCAATATTGGTTATAAGCTCCTGGATAAGTACCGTCTTACCAACGCCGGCACCTCCGAAAAGACCGATTTTTCCGCCTTTCGCATAAGGCGCAAGCAAATCTATTACCTTTATTCCTGTTTCAAGCACTTCCTGAACCGGTGACTGATTTTCAAATGCGGGTGGCTCGCGGTGAATTGACCACTTTTCTGCATCGGCAATTTCATCACCATTATCAATGGTATCACCAAAAACATTAAAAAGACGTCCCAGATTACTTTCACCAACAGGAACACTTATCGGACCTCCTGTTGAAAGAACCGGCATATCCTTATATAATCCCTCACTTGCGCTCAGCATTATACAGCGGACTCTGCCATAATCCAAATGCTGTGCTACCTCCATAACGCACTTTCCCTCGTTATCAACTACAAGTGCGTCTCTTATATAGGGCAGGTTGTCCTTGTCCTCAAACTCAACATCTACAACCGGTCCCATTACCTGAATAATCTTACCTTTATTCATGTACGTTACCCTTTCGTAATCCACTTTACGCGGTCAATCATCCCGACCTCTGAGCCTTAGCACCGGCACATACCTCGGTAATTTCCTGTGTGATCACAGCCTGCCGAACCCTGTTATACCTGATATTCAGATCGTGCAGAATATCATTTGCAGCCTTATTTGCCGCCTGCATTGCCTGCATTCTGGCATTCTGTTCTGAACAGAATGATTCAACCAGTGCACTATAAATATAGCCGGTATTACAGTTTGGTACTACAGCATTAATAACGGCATCCGGTGACGGCTCCAGCATAAATTCCTCCCGATATACATCCATTGGAAGCGATATATCGGGAATACTTGCCTTTAGAGGCAATAACGGCTGAAGTATCGTCTCTGTTTCCATGCTGTTTACCATTACAGTATAAACGATATGAAGAGTGTTTATTTCTCCTGATGTAAACATTTCCAGAGTTCTGAGTGATATCATCCTCGCCCTGTGCAGGGAAGGATTTTGTGCCGTATAATGGAACTGCTCTTCTATCGGGATATGCTTCGACTCAAAATACTGACGCCCGAGTTCCCCTACCACAAAAAGCTTTGTCTTCTTATGCTTTGCCATCTCCTCTTCGGTCATCTTCAAAACGTTATGATTGTAAGAGCCTGCCAGACCCTTATCAGCCGTAACTACTAAAAAGCCGTAGGTCTTCTCATCTTCCGGAATATCTGAAAAATCCTCGAAATAAGGATTTTTTATATCGGGAAGGTGTCTCTGGAGTCTCTCAACCATTGCCTGCATACCAAAGAAATACGGCTCTGTTTTTTCAAGATCCTTCTTTGCCTTCTGAAGCTTCGTCGAGGAAATAAGATACATCGCATTCGTAATCTTCTGCGTCTGCTTTATGCTGTTTATCCTGTCCTTAATTTCCTTTGTATTCGCCATTAGCCTTGAACTCCTCTGCAGCTTTGATAATCCTGTCTCTCAGATCATCTTCAAGCACCTTTCCCGTTGCGAGTTCGTCCACAATATCCCCATGACTTTCCTTCATAAATTCAAGCATTCCCATCTGGAAATCCTTCACTTTAGAAGGCTCGACATCCATGAACATCTTGCTGTTCGCACAGACAAGAGTAATAACCTCCTCAGGCATTGAAAGAGGATGCTCCAGGGGCTGCTTAAGCAGTTCCATCAAAGCCTTACCATTGGTAAGCATATCCTTGGTTGCCTGGTCAAGATCTGAAGAAAACTGTGTAAAGACAGCCATTTCTCTATACTGCGCAAGATCCACCCTCAAAGAACCGGAAGCTTTTTTCATCGCCTTGGTCTGAGCTGCACCACCAACTCTCGAAACGGAAAGTCCGACATTTACAGCCGGTCTCTGTCCTTCGAAGAAAAGATCGCTTTCAAGGAAAATCTGACCATCAGTTATAGATATAACATTTGTCGGGATATATGCGGAAACATCTCCAGCCTGTGTCTCGATAATGGGAAGGGCTGTTATTGAACCTCCTCCCAGACTGTCCGAAAGCCTGCTCGAACGTTCCAGAAGTCTCGAGTGGAGATAGAATACATCTCCGGGATAAGCCTCACGTCCGGGCGGACGACCAAGAAGCAGCGAAATGGCTCTGTAAGCCACTGCATGTTTTGACAGATCGTCATATATTATCAGGACATCCTTGCCATTATGCATAAAATACTCAGCAAGCGCAGTTCCCGAATAAGGAGCAATATACTGCAGCGGCGAAGGATCACTTGCCGTTGCCGACATAACTATGGTATAGTTCATCGCTCCGTTTTTCTTAAAGGTATTTACAAGCTTTGCTACCGTAGAAGCCTTCTGACCTACCGCAACATAAATGCAGATAACATCCTTACCCTTCTGGTTAATTATCGTATCAGTTGCAATCGAGGTCTTACCTGTCTGTCTGTCACCAATGATAAGCTCTCTCTGACCGCGTCCAATCGGGAACATCGAATCAATTGCAAGTATACCGGTTTCCATCGGGACATTAACGGATTTTCGGTCAATGATTCCGGGTGCCGGATTTTCGATAGGTCTTGTTTCAGATGTATTTATAGGTCCTGCACCATCAATAGGAGCTCCAAGTGCATCAACTACCCTGCCGAGATAAGCTTCTCCAACCGGTATTCCTGCTCTCTCTCCTGTACGGACTGCATGCGAGCCAGACCTTATACCACTGTCCAGTCCAAAAAGAATGGCACTTAGCGCATCCTCGCGGATATCCATTACCATTCCCTTGACACCATTGTCAAAGATTATTATCTCGCCATAGACAGCATGATCAAGTCCTACTATGGTCGCAATGCCGTCTCCTACCTTCGTTACGACACCGACCTCGCTGCTGTCAGCCCTCAGTGAAAATTCCTCAACCTCAGTACGGAGAATCTCGATAATATCTTTGCTGCTGAACTGTGCCTCACGAACACCTTTTTTTATCTGATCTTCAAACTGCTTTATCCTTCCTGCAGTACTCCAGTCATATTCACGACTTCCGCATTTTAAGATAAAACCTCCGCCCAGAGACTTGTCTTCCCTTGTGCTAAGCTCAATCTCAAAAGCACCCGTCTTTTTTTTCAAAAAATTTTTGATATCTGAGAGCTGTTTCTCACTTGGTGCTGTAACATAGATAAGTTCCGCACGCTCCGATTTTTTATTTAAGTTTTCAGGTGTATTAGTCAATATTTTCACCTGCCTTACTTATAAATTCGTCATAGAGACTCTTATCAAGTTCGGTACTCGACTGAGAAGCGGAAATTTTGCCCGTAGCCTTTGTGATAAGCTCCGCAATTTCCTTTTCAGCCTCAAGACGTTTTTTCTTCTGCTCAGCAGAAGCTCTCTGTTCAGCCTCTGAAATAATCTCCGATGCTCTTTTCTCAGCATCAGCAACTATGCGGTCATACTCCTGTGAAGCTTTCTTCTTCGACTCAGCAACCGCATCTGCCTTTACTTTCTCAATATCCTGCATATCGGATTCATATTTTTTGACCTTATCCTCAGCATTCCTTACCGCTTCTTCTGCCTTCTGTTTCTCTTCCAGAATACTCTGTCTTCTCTTTTCAAGCACTTCATTGACCGGCTTGAAAAGGAGAAATCTCAATATGAGGAAAAGAACCAGAACATTAACAACTGTAATAACAATGCTGACAGGGTCTATAGAAATAATATTGCCAGACAATATTCTGCCCTCCTACTCGTATTGTTTATGACTGAAGTACAAAGATAATCATTATTGCATCCAAAAGGGCATAAATAGCTGTCGCCTCTGCAAGAGCAGAACCCAAAATAAGCATATTTCTGATTTTTCCTTCAGCCTCAGGCTGCCTTGCAACTGCATCTGCTGCCTTACCTGTTGCGATACCTATGCCTATACCAGCACCGAGACATCCAATTGCGGCGATACCTGCACCAATTGCTACCATAATTTTTTCCTCCTTGATATTAAACCTTTTATTTATTCTACTTCTGCTGCTTCACTTAAATAAATACATGTAAGAAATACAAATACGTAAGCCTGAATCAGTCCGTCAAAAATATCAAAATAACAACTGAACGGTATCGGAAGCAGTATTGGAACATTAATCTTTATGAGTTCCATTATTACAAATCCTCCGAAGATATTTCCAAAAAGTCGCATACAGAGTGAAAGCGGCTTTGTGAAAATCTCAATTACATTAAGCGGTGTTACGATTGCCATCGGCTGTGTGAATGACTTTGCATAACCACCAACACCCTTACATTTAAGTCCTGTGAAAATCACCAGAAGTATTGTCATCAGTGCCAATGCTGCCGTTATGCTCAGGTCCTTTGTTGCCGGCTTCAGAAAGGTAAAATTTTCTGTCAGCTTCGTTTCAAAAATAGCTGAAAGATTTGATATTCCAATAAAAACCAGCACTGCACAGATATAATCCGTATAAACAGCAGCGTGTTCTCCCAACATACCTTTGATCATGCCCTGTATCCATGTCACAAAGCCTTCCACAGCAACCTGCCTTTTTCCCGGATTATCCACCGATAGTCCCCGAGTAAGTGCTATGCAGGCGACTGCGATAATCAAAAGTAAAATCCACGTATTCACTATTGACTCTGATATTGTAAAGGAGCCTATAGTAAAAACGTATTTTACTCCAAGCTCCTCTACAAGTTTCTCACCAATACCCAAATCATTCGCCTCCTTGCTTTTCTTGTATATTTTTACTAAATTTATCTATCTTTCGTGGTGATTCACCCACAGCTTTACACTCACGCTTATATTTTTGCAGGTCATAAATTCATTCACCATTGTAATTGAAGATTTTGACCCTGATATCATTATATATCGCAAATAAAAGATAGTCTATTAAAAACCACTTATCTTTATGCATTTTTACATATACATCTCGCGTTAAATTATTAATATTTTGTAAAATTGCACCAAATATCATTCTCGTTTATACAATTAAAACATTGTTCATAATTATGCTGCCCTATTACATTTTACACTATTTTAATGTCAAAGAAAAAGCCTCTAAGCACCGCAAATGCTTAGAGGCAAAACCTTAGAGGCGACGACCGGATTTGAACCGGTGATCAGGGTGTTGCAGACCCATGCCTTACCACTTGGCTACATCGCCACGCATGACTCCCCGAGTTGGGCTCGAACCAACAACCCCTCGGTTAACAGCCGAGTGCTCTACCATTGAGCTATCGAGGATTATTGAAGTCTTCA